>JAAUPF010000082.1 GCA_012034575.1 Richelia sp. CSU_2_1
CTAAGTCAAAATAGACCCGCTCATCATCCGCTGATATCTCCTTTCCAACTCATCCCGCACCACAGGCCATTCATCCAAACTTTCATCACTATCAATCACCATTTGCGCCGCCTCCCTCGCCAACTCCAAAACCTCCTGATCCTCCACCAAACTCGCCAAAGCAAAATCCGGCAAACCCGATTGCCGAGTACCCAAAACCTGCCCCGGCCCGCGCAATCTCATGTCCATTTCTGCTATAAAAAAGCCGTCTTGAGATTGCTCTAAAACCTTCATTCTCTGCATCGCTTCCGTTGCCTTAGATCCCGGCATTAACAAACAATAAGAACGGCTGCTACCCCGCCCGACTCTTCCTCGCAATTGGTGCAATTGCGACAGTCCAAAACGTTCGGAATTTTCAATCAGCATCACCGTGGCATTCGGCACATCAACTCCAACTTCAACCACAGTAGTAGATACTAAAATATCCGTTTCTTTGTCTCGAAATTTAGTAATTGCATCGTCTTTATCGGCACTGCTCATTCTGCCGTGCAGCAAACCCACTTTAAACTCAGGAAAGATACTTACTTGCAATTTTTCCTGTTCCTCAATGGCCGATCGCACGTCCAATTTTTCCGACTCTTCCACCAACGGTAACACCACATAAATCTGACGCCCGCTAGCTACTTCCCGGCGAATTAATTCATAAGCTTGACTGCGTTCTTTGGAAGACAAAACTGTTGTTTGAATCGCCTGCCTTCCCGGTGGCAACTCATCAATTTGACTTACATCTAAATCGCCGTGCAAAGTCAGCGCCAAAGTTCGAGGAATTGGAGTTGCCGTCATCGTTAATACGTGAGGAGATTCACCTTTTTGCTGCAATTTTGCCCGCTGCTGCACCCCGAATCGGTGCTGTTCGTCGATCACTGCCAAACCCAATTTAGAAAAGTTAACAGTATCTTGGATCAGGGCGTGAGTTCCCACCAAAACAGGCAATTCTCCCGTTTCTAACTGGCTGTGAATTTCCCGGCGTTTCGCTATCTTTGTCGAACCAGTTAACAGTTCAACTGACAAGTGCATCAAATTAAACCAGCCTACCAATTTGCGATAATGCTGTTCCGCCAAAACTTCCGTCGGTGCCATTAATGCTGCTTGATACCCGGATTGAATTGCTGCTAGCATCGCCACCACAGCTACGACTGTTTTTCCCGCGCCGACATCGCCTTGCACCAATCTGTTCATCGGTTCAGTTGATGCTAAATCGTTCAAAATGTCGTTAATTACCCTTTGCTGGGCGTTTGTTAAAGCAAAAGGCAGTATTTCATAAAAATGTTCGATTAACTTGCCGTTAGGCAGAATGACGGCGCTAGCTTGAGCTTTTTTTTGCGTTTGGCGACGCTTCAAAAGTCCTAATTGCAAGTAGAAAAATTCATCAAAAACTAAGCGACGGCGGGCTGCTGCCAAACAATCTCGATCGAGCGGAAAATGAATGTTACTTACAGCATCCGCTATCCCCATTAAACCGTATTTCTCGCGCAATTCATCGGGCAAAGATTCCGGCAACAATTTTGCAGCAGGCGTTACCGCTACGATTCCCCGCCTCACCACACCCGCATCCACGCCATCCGTCAGCGGGTAAACCGGAATTACCCGGCCGACTTTCATAGATTCGATCGTACTTCCCGAATCATCTAATACTTCTAATTCGGGATTTTCTAAAGTAATGCCGTATTTGTTTTGCTTCACCAATCCCGAAGCTGCGAGAATCGCACCTTGACAGTATTCGCGTTTTTTGTGTTCTTGCCAGCCGCGATTGCTGTAACGCGGGCCTGCAAAAAAGCGGCTGAGTTTAATTTCCCCGGTACGATCTTTTAAGATGACTTCTAATATTGTTAGTTTCTTATTCTTCGGACTGGAAAAGCAATTGCAGCGTTTGACTTCAGCTACTAAAGTAACAGTTTCTCCAGCAACTAAATCGCGAATTTGTACTTGTTTGGCGTAGTCTATGTGGTTGCGGGGATAGTAATAAAGCAAGTCGTGGACGGTGTACAAACCCAATTTTGCCAAGCGATTGCCGTTAGCTGGGCCGATGCCGGTAACGCGAGTCAAAGCTTGGTCTAAAGAGAGGCTTAACGGTGCGGGTGCTGAATTTAGCGGTGCGGTTTTAGGAGTAGCAATTGAAGGTTCGGCAGTTTCAGAATTGTTGGAGTAATTGTTAGTTTGCTGGGCGTTTTCTGTTTCCCAAATTCGCTGCATTTGCGTTAGAAAGCCGCTAGTTTGTGCGATTAAAAAACGGCGTTCTTCGATATCTTTCTCGGGATAGATGTCAAATTCTGTTGCTAGTTGTCGCGATCGATCGCGCCAATTAGTCGGTGCGATCGCAGCGAGTTGTCTCAAGCTGATGGCGAGAAATTCGCTAAAGCGGTATTGACTCCCTTGGATATCGTTAAAACCGCGATCGGCTTCTACTGAAAGTGCCCTTTGCCACCGCTGCCATTCTGGTTCGTTATTAGTCATGTCGATTTTAGATTTTAGATTTTAGATTTTAGATTTTATGCCTTATATTTTACACGAGCAATTGGGAATTGGTAATTGGTAATTGGTAGTTGGTAATTGGTAATTGGTAATTGGTAATTGTCAATTGTCAATTGTCAATTGTCAATTGTCAACTCATCCTTCTTCCTTCTTCCTTCTTCCTTCTTCCTTCTTCCTTCTTTCTTCCCTCATCCTTCTTCCTTCTTCCTTCTTCCTTCTTCCTTCTATTCAAACCAACTCGATCGCCATGCAGATTCAGCTTCAACTACGGCTAATTCCCGGCGTTTTTTCTGATAATCGCGCCCGATCGAATTTAACCGTACAGACAAATTGCGAATTTGCTGCCGCCAAGCCGAAGTGTTGGCGTCGCCAAACTCTATTTCCGACAAGCGCAACTTAATAGCTGTAACGTGCATGGCAGTAGTCGCTGCTGTTTCTAGCAAGTTTTCCGATTCTGAAGAAATTGAGGAAACATCTGTTTCCACAATTAAACTCAATATATTTGGTGGTCCCGCTACGCTATCGCCGGAGGGTTCAGCTTCTGAAGCTGCTTCTAAAATGGGTTCCGGCAGTTGTCTCGGTACGATTCCCGCCTGTTGCAGCAAGCGGTTTGCATCCCGAGAAAGTTGCTTGATAATATTAGCGATCGCCCTTTCAATGCTATCTTGCCACCGCGCCAAACTTTCGGGAGAATTGGCAATTGACAGCAGGTAATTTTCTGCCTGCAATCGATCGTTATCTGCGGATAATTCTGCATCTTCTGCAATTTCTTTCTCGTCGGCTGCTTCATCCACGAGCGATCGTAACTTCATGTTAGTTTCTTTTGCTAAACGTCGCAGCGACTGCTGCATTTTTGCCGCCCGTCAAAAGACAATTGAAGGAATGGTTCTGGCAATGATTGGGTGCAAATATGATAGCAAGCCAAAATTAATTGTTGCTGCACTGCTTGCCCTAAAGCTGTCAAATAACCTTCGTACACACTGCGAAACTCTAAATTCAAGGTGGCGAGTGCTTCGGCAAGTGCTGCTAAATCTTGCTCTATTTTTTCTCTTGTTGCCACTAGATTTCCCCTATTGATTAAATATAAGTTTATTTTTTTAGGAACCGCAGATTAACGGTGATTAACGCAGAATCTCAAAATTCAAAATCTAAAATCTAAAATCGCCTAATCTTCCAGTCCAAAATCTAAAATCCAAAATCGAATAAGGTGCGCAGTGCGCACCCTACAAATAGAGTCTTGTCTCAATATTATTGATTATTGACCGCCCATTTGCGCTGCTACTTCGTCAGCAAAGTTAGATTCTACTTTCTCGATACCTTCACCCAGCACAAAACGCACGAAGCGGCGAACTTGAACATTTTCTCCTAATTGGGATATCGTTTGTTTTACCAACTCTTCCACGGAGATATTTTGATCTCTAATAAAAGGCTGATCCATCAAAGATAGTTCTTTCAAGCGCTTGTCAATCCGCCCTTGCACGATTTTTTCTTTGATATTTTCCGGCTTGTTGCCCAAGTCGTCTTTGCCCATTTCAATTGCCTTTTCTCTTTCGACAATTTCGGCGGGGATATCTTCAACTTTCACGTATTCCACGTTCGGACAAGCTGCAATTTGCATGGCAACGTTCCGCACCAAATTTTGGAATTCTTCGCGACGCGCCACAAAATCGGTTTCGCAGTTAACTTCCACTAGGACTCCAACGCGGCCGCCAGTGTGAATGTAGCTGCCTACGAGCCCTTCAGAAGCAACTCGTCCCGCTTTTTTGTCTGCCCCAGCCAGACCTTTTTTGCGCAGCCATTCAATTGATTTTTCTACATCGCCTTCGTTTGCGGTAAGGGCTTTTTTGCAGTCCATCATGCCCGCGCCAGTTTTGTCGCGGAGTTCTTTCACAAGTTTTGCAGATATGTCCGCCATCTTCTCTCAGTTCCCAATCAGAATTAGTTATTAGTCATTAGTCATTAGTCATTAGTCATTAGTCATTAGTAGTTAACGACGCTGTAGGGTGAGTCAGTTTTTAAGCGATTGCGAAAAACCAGGGTTTTACCGACCGACGCACCCTACTTTTTTGTGTGACTAATGCTAAGAGCAATTAAAAACTAAAAGCGATCGTTCTTAATTTTTAATTGCCCGGTGCTGAATTTCCAACTATTGCTGGATTTATTCTCCGTCGGCGTCTCCTTCATCGTCGGGATCTACAAAATCGGGGTCATCCAATTCTTCGATTTCGCCCTCGTATTCACCGCCGTCGTAAGCACCTTCGTAGTCTTCGTATTCCTCGGCTTCACTTTCGAGCTGACCGTGACGGCCTTCGTAGATGGCATCAGCCAACTTGCCCACTATTAGCTTAATAGACCGAATGGCATCGTCGTTAGCCGGAATGGGAATATCTACTAAGTCGGGATCGCAGTTGGTGTCCAGCAAAGATACGATCGGAATTCCCAATTTTTGGCATTCCAACACCGCATTATACTCCCGGCGCTGGTCTACCAGCACAACTCCGTCGGGAATGCGGCGCATTGATTTAATCCCGCCCAAATATTTTTGCAGTTTGACCATCTCCCGGCGCAAAACCGAAGCTTCTTTTTTCGGGAGCAAATCGAGCGCACCTGTTTCCTCACGGCGTTCCAAATCCTTGAGACGTTCCACCCGCGATTTAATCGTCGTCCAGTTGGTGAGCATTCCGCCCAGCCAGCGCTGGTTGACGTAGTAAGCACCGCAGCGTTGGGCTTCTTGCGCTACAATACCCGCAGCTTGGCGCTTCGTACCCACGAACAGAAATTTTTTGCCTTTTTCGGAGGCTACTTTCATGTAATCGTAGGCATCTTCCATGAGCTGAGCGGTTTGCACGAGGTCGATGATGTGAACTCCGTTGCGCTCTGTAAAAATATAGGGCGACATTTTCGGGTTCCACCGGCGCGTTTGGTGTCCGAAGTGAACCCCTGACTCTAACATTTGAGCCAAACTGACTACTGGCATTGTATTTTTAACTCCTGATTCGGGTTAATCCTCCACCCGGTCGTATTTCTCAAGGTTCGAGCCTTGGAAACACCCGAAAACCCGGATGTGCGAATTTAAACAACTTCACTAGCTTATCACAATGCGCGCTGCTTTGTCTGACAACTTGAAAGAAGGAAGAAGGAAGAAGGAAGAGGGAAGAGGGAAGAGGGAAAATAATAACCACGGTCAACTGTTTCCCAATTCCCAATTCCCAACATTATGAATCATTTAAGCTTCAAGTCATTGGTATTTTACGGGATGGCGATCGGCTCCGTTTCGCTGCTATTTAAAGTAGTAACTGCCTGCGGTGAAACAAATTTAAAAGCTCCGCCTGCAATTGCCGGAAATTATCGCTTCGAGCCTAAAAGTTTGCCCGAATGGCTGAAATCTGATGTTTCTGTTGGCGAAAATAAGCGAATCATCTGCGTCTATCTGTTACTTCTGTCTATTCCCGATCGTACCTGATGCGCTTGAAAGCGGTTGTATCTCGCGGTGCCCCTCTCCAGAATCCTCACCCGAAAGAGCCGCTAGCTGCTAGATTGAAGTGAGAAAGAGTACCGAACGATAAAAATAAAGTATCCCATAGGGTTCTGAGGTTCAAAAATTACCTTGAATCAGACCCCACGTACCCTTATATTGTGTTGGAATGAATGTTGCCGCGATCGTGATGCCGTTAGAAACTTCGCTTACCGAGTCAAACCCTTTGATTTTAGACAGTTTGCCGGACTTGTCGCCCTCCGGCGTCGGGTGTCCCCGCCGGGCTAGATTGCAAATTGACCTGATGTTGCTGGCGATCGAAGCCTTGTATCTCGGAGGCGCAGAAGAAATGCTCGCTGTGTCAAGGGAACTGGAGTTGGAATCGATTATCAAAAATCGGGTTGCGCTGTGGATGATGCGCAATACCAATCCGCTGAGGCGCTACAGCCAGCGCCGATCGCTCAGTATTTTAGAAGCAAAAGCGCTGGTAGTTATCGCCTGCAATTTGGCGCGCAAGTTAACCGCGACAATTCGGCAGTTGCTGCTAGACTCCCAGCAGTTGCGATCGAAAAATATCCCCTTCAAGCAGCACTTGCCGCTGGCGGAGTATTTAGAAAGGTTTCGAGCTCACTTTCGATCGCGCATGAATCCGAGGCGATCGCTAGTGGCCGCTTACGATTCCGACGAAAAGCTCGACGAACTAGCTCTTTCCTTGTTGGGAAAACTGCTATTTTGTACTGGTACAGCCGGAATGCAGCGGTTTTGGGTGAGTCTGTTTGATGGAGAAGTGGATTAACAATGACTATTAGGCGTCAATACAGTCTGCCAAATTGCACTTTAGTTTTAGAAGGATTGAGCGACGGATCGGCAGCCAGCCAGTTAGAAATACGGCCGGTGCTGTCGATACTGATGAGCGCGGAATGCTATTTGAGCGGTATGGCCGAGCCCCTGACAGGGGGACGGGACTTTTTTGAAAGCTTGGTGAGGGCCGTCAGCACCTACGCTCAAGAATTTATGAGCGGAGTGCGCGCTGCCGACCGACAAGTCCTCGCTCCGGCATTGGTACAGTTGCACAAAGTTAACGGGAATTTGCACCGATTGACCGTTCTACCGCCAGAAGCAGCCAGCGACACCCAAATCGCCGAAAAAACACCGCTGCTGGCAGAACTCAATTTAACCACGGTACAGCTATTCGATTTAGTAGAGGCGATCGACCAATTTTTTGCCGACACGCAGACGCTACCCGAACTCTCCCTGCGATTGGAACCAGTTTCCAAGCGCCACGTCAAGGCGGTGGAACCTGTAGCCAAGCGGGTTTTGCCTGCTGCGGTGGGGGTTTCGAGTTTGGCTTTGGCCGCGATGGCGTTTTTCTTGGTGCCGGTGCCGGAAGTGCAGCGGCCGCGAGATCCCGTTCCTGGACCCAATACCGCAGGTCAAAATCTCGGTACGCCGACGCCTGGGGGTTCTGGTTCGCCGAGTCCCGATCCGACTCCGGCGGAGGGCGATTTGCTGCCGAGTTCGCCGAGTCCCAGTCCGGCGGCGGACAATTTGCTGCCGAGTTCGCCAAGTCCCAGCCCGACGCCGCTATCTGAAGCTGTGGAATCTGGCGTTGGAGGTACTCCAGAAGCAGCAGGGCCGATTACCGATCCGGCAGAAATCGATTTGTTGAGGGGCAAACTTTCCGAGCAAATTGATGGAGTTTTGAAAGATAAGCCTGCTGTTGAAAATGAATCGATTTATCGAGTAAGTGTGGCTAAAGATGGAGCAATTGTCGGTTACAAATCGGAAAATGCGGGGACAGTCGATCGAACTAGCGATGAACTTTTAGCTGAGTTGCTTTATAAACCTGTCGGTAGCAGATCCCCTGAGGAATCGCTGGCTGATTTCCGAGTAGTTTTTACACCGGGTGGTAGCGTTCAAGTTGCTCCGTGGTAATGCAGAGAGGGAGAGTGGGGAGGGGGCTAGCAACTGTAACTTGATTATTGGATAAAGCTGCCCATTATTGCTCAATTTTGGGTGGCTTTTAGTCTTCAGGACTTACTGCGCAAAAAAATGACAAAATTCCCCCACGACCAGTTTGCTAAAGAATATTTTCAAGAATTATTATCTCCTCTCGGGAAAGTAGACACAGGTCAAAATGTCAATGCTGAGGTGAGGGAAATAGATGTCTTATTCCAACCGACTTCCGCCAATCCAGAATACGTGCAAACTTTGGGTTTATTAGGTCAAATGGTAGGCACTGTGACGCTAATTGAACCGTTTCGCAATGCGGTTAATCCTGAAGAAATTTTTAGTTGCGTGTCAAAACTATTAGATAAGCGGGCGCAATTTTTACGCAAAGCTAATCGAGAAGATCGGCGTTTAGAGTCAGATAAATTGCCGTTTTTATGGATTCTGACTCCGACAGCTTCTGAAAGTTTATTAAACAGTTTTGGTTTTCGGATTCCCGCAGAGTCCGAAAATTGGGGGAGAGGAGTTTATTTTTTATCAGAGGTTTGGCGGGTGGGACTGATTGCGATTCATCAGTTACCGAAAATTCCAGAGACGATGTGGCTGCGGATGCTGGGTAAAGGTCGGGTACAGCAGGAGGCAATTGCTGAGTTAACTCGGTTGCCTGCCGGCAATCCACTGCGAGCTAATGCGTTAGAATTGTTGTATCATTTGCAAACAAACTTGCAAGCAAATTTAGCAAATAATACTGAAAGCGATCGGGACGATCGGGAGTTAATTATGGCTATAACCCCTTTGTTTCAAGAACAGTTACAAGCCGCACAGCAGCAAGGTATTCAGCAAGGCATTCAGCAAGGTAGAGAAGAAGGTATTCAGCAAGGTAGAGAAGAAGGTATTCAGCAAGGTATCGAACAAGGTATCGAACAAGGTATCGAACGAGGGAGACAAGAACAGCAGCGATTAATTTTAGAGAATTTTCTCCAGGTTAGATTCGGACAACTCGATCCAAAAATGGCTGCTTTTCTTGCACCTGCGTCTACTTTACCTGCTGCGGAATTTACGATGATGTTACTGTCAATATCGATGCTGAGTGTTGATGAAACAGGCCACCAGCAAGCCCTGAGATTATTAGCCGAAAATGTTTTGAAGGTGCGATCGAATGAATGGGGCGACATTCTGCCAACAGTTATTACCAATTTACTGGAATTACCAGAAGAAGAACTAAGAGTGTTGTTGTCACAATTACCTCAGTTATCGATCGATGAATTAATGGCATTATTGGGGCAGAATTCGGCGGGATAAACTAAAATAGTTGACAGTTGACAGTTGATAGTTGACAGTTGTTCGGGAGTAGGGGCGAAGCGAAGCGGAGGGGATGCCCCGTGCTCGCCCTGAGTTTTGAGTTTTGAATTAAGAGATGTCTTTAACTCAAAACTCAAAATTCACAACTCAAAACTATTTAAAATTCCCAATTCCCACTCAATAACCAATTTGCAAAGTCACTGATGCTTCTATTTGCTGTTCCCCTCCTACCACGGGCGTTGTAGCCTCAGCAGCGCGAGCGGCGGCAAACTGTCGGTATACTGGAGGTGGCGCACTCGCCCCGTTGACTTGAATGCTGAGAATCTCTCCCCGCTTGAGATTCAGCGCGCTCAAAACTGCATCTGCTTGGGCTTGGGCGTCTTGGGTGGCGGCTTTGAGGGCTTGCTTGCGAGCAGATTCGATCGAACTTTCTGCTGCGACAAAGCTTACACTATCAATGCGCGTCGCTCCCGCCGTTACCGCATCATCGAGCAAAGCACCGGCAGATTGAGTATTAATCCGAAAACTAACTGTATTTGTAGCAATATAGCCTGTCAAGCGTTGTTGGTTGTTTTCGTAACTGTAATTTGGTCTGAGAGTAATGCCGGCAGTTTCGAGTTTTGCAACTTGGCGCGATCGCAGCAACTCTACCACAGCGGACGATCTTTTTGCCGCTTCTTGCTGCACCTCGGCCGCCGTTTTCCCCTGCACCTCAACACCCAAACGAACTTCAGTCTGAGTTGTCGGAATTGATTCGGTACCCCGCCCGGTAACAGTTAGCGTTCTCAACCGCTGTTCTTGAGCCTCCGCCCCATCCAAGCCAGGAACACTTACAAAAGTTAAAGTTAAGGTTAAACACAAAGCTGTTAGTAGAGTTCGGGAATTAGGCTTAAAGTGCGATCGCCAATTTACATTCATATACTCAACGCTCCTCACAGACAACAAATGCTACTCTTTTAGTTTCCTACTGGAAATGCGAAATATGGTGTGCGTTACATTTTTAGCAACTTCAAACTCTGGTAATTGGTAATTGGTAATTTCGCAATTCTCCCCGTCTCCCCCCTCTTCCTTGTTCCTTCTCTCGATCGCAGGCTGAGGACTTTAGTCCTCACTACAAACAAAATTAATCCCAATTGATACTATACTGTAGGATGCGCGATCGCACCTGACATTAAAAACTTTAGTTGATAGCAATTGCTAAGACGGTCAAGACGCTCTCAAACGCTGAAACCGTTGCTATTATTACCTCTTACTTCTTTCTGCTTATTTCTGCCTTTTTACTTCTTCCTTCTTCCTTCTTCCTTCTTAGCCATGACTCAAACAACGGATTTTTTAAGCCACCTCAACCCTTCTCAGCGGGAATCTGTCGAGCACTTTAACGGGCCCCTGTTAGTTGTGGCGGGCGCGGGTTCGGGAAAAACGCGGGCTTTAACTTACCGGGTGGCCAATTTAGTCCGCACTCACCGAGTGAATCCAGACCATATTCTGGCGGTAACATTTACGAATAAGGCCGCTAGAGAAATGAAAGAAAGAATTGAGAAATTGCTGGCAACTCAACAAGCTGAAGCGGAATTTGGCAAGCCTTTGACAGAATTGGCACCACAGGAACAGATGAGGTTGCGATCGCACATTTACCGCACCATTACCAAACATATTTGGATGGGAACTTTTCACTCTCTCTGCGGCCGAATTCTCCGCTACGATATTGAAAAATATCAAGATGAAAAAGGCCGTCAGTGGAAGAAAAACTTTTCGATTTTTGACGAGTCTGACGCTCAAAATATTATCAAACAAATTGTCACGAAAACTCTCAATCTCGATGACAAGAAATTTGACCCGCGCAAAGTCCGCTACGCGATTAGCAATGCCAAAAATCAAGGTATGTCCCCTCAAGAATACCTAGCATCTGAACCGGATTACAGGGGTCGCGTCATTGCCGATGTCTACAGCCGCTATCAAGATGCTTTAGCGGCAAACAACGGCTTGGATTTTGATGATTTAATTTTGGTTCCCGTGCGACTGTTGAGTCAAAACGAACAAGTATTGAGTTACTGGCATCACAAATTCCGACATATTTTAGTTGACGAATATCAAGATACGAACCGCACTCAATACGATTTAATTCGGCTGTTAGTTACCAACAATCAAAATCCCAAAAGTTTTGATAACTGGCAAAATCGATCGATCTTTGTGGTGGGCGATGTCGATCAATCAATTTACAGTTTTCGGATGGCTGATTATACCATATTGCTGGAATTTCAGGAAGATTTCGGCGATGGTTTGCCGGACGATCGCACTCGGACAATGGTAAAATTAGAAGAGAACTATCGATCGCGCGAAAACATCCTGCAAGTGGCAAATCACTTGATCGCAAACAATACCGAACGGATCGAGAAAGTGTTGCGCCCGACGCGGGAGGCGGGATTGCCGATTGTTGTCTGGCGCGCTGACAATGAAATCGATGAAGCGGAGTTTGTCGCCAGTCAAATTCATACTTTAAAGCGGCAGCATCCCGAATTAAAAAACGGCAGCAGCTTTGCCATTCTCTACCGCACGAATGCCCAATCGCGATCGTTTGAAGAAGCGTTAATGCGCCTCGACATTCCCTACAATATTGTCGGCGGTTTGAAGTTTTACGATCGCAAAGAAATCAAAGATATTTTAGCATACTTGCGGACGATCGCCAATCCCGATGATAGCGTCAGCCTCAAACGGATTATCAACACTCCCCGCCGCGGCATCGGCGATGCGACTGTGGGCAAAATTGAAGATGCTTCGACTCAATTGGGAATTCCGTTATGGGAAATTCTCAGCGACGAATCATCTGTCAATACTTTAGCAGGTCGATCGGCCAAACAAATTATCAAATTTGCTGAGATGATTTCCCGCTGGCAACAGCAAGTTGAAACTTTGCCAGCATCGCAAATCGTCCAAGGAATTATCGAAGATTCAGGTTACATTGCCGACTTAAAAAATCAAGGCACTGACGAAGCAGAAAATCGCATCGAAAATGTCAGAGAATTGTACAACGCGGTGTTGCAATTTGAAGAACAAAACGAAGACACAACGCTGACAGCATTTTTAGCCAAAGTATCTCTCGCTTCCGATTTAGATGACTTGCAGGAAGAAGATTCTCGCATCTCGCTAATGACGCTGCACTCGGCAAAAGGGTTAGAATTTCCCGTAGTATTTCTAGTCGGAATGGAACAGGGTTTATTTCCGAATTTCCGCAGTTTGGACGATCCGAAAGCTGTGGAAGAAGAACGCCGTTTGTGCTATGTCGGCATTACTAGAGCTCGGGAACAGCTATTTTTAACGCACGCCCGCGAACGCCGTTTGTGGGGAGGTTATCGGGAAGCTTGCGTGCCTTCGCTATTTTTAGGGGAATTGCCGAGAGAGTTGCTGGCTGGAAGTGCGAAAAAAACCAAGGCAGGAAAAACGACTGCGGGGCGAGAAAAAGTTAGTAATTCAACTGTAAATTCGCGAAGTTCCCAGCAGGAAAAAAGCAATTCGGCGGTGGATTGGCAAGCGGGCGATAGAGTAATTCATCCTGCTTTTGGAGTGGGGGAAATTACCCATGTTTTGGGAGTCGGAGATCGGGTGAATTTGGCAATTAAGTTTGCAGGTTTGGGTCGAAAAATCATCGATCCGAGAACTGCTAAATTGCAGCGAATTTAAGTAAAATTCCTCACTTCGTCAACAATTTAACTTTCGTGTTGCCGAACTATCAACTATCAACCTGTATGCAGTCAACGATCAACTATTTGAGATTCCGCGCGCCGATATTTACCCGCTAAACGTTCTTGACGCTGGCGGCGGTTTTCAGCTTCAAATATAGCGATTAATTCATCCAGGTTTAGAGTCAAAGCGTCCAACTGTCGGCAGACTGCACGCATCTTTTCAACGTGTCGCTTTCTGGTTTCAGCGTCGGGGATTCTGGGTTGTTGATTCATGGCAAATTCCAATCCATTATAGTTGCTTCTGAGGCATCGACAGCCGCCTCTGTTTGTTCTATCGTTCTATACAGAAAGTTTAACGTATCCGCTTATCAATCTTAGAAGGCATCAGATTTTTACCGGAATGCGATGGTAGAAGCTAAAAAAGGAGATTTGAAAGTAGGCTTAGGTCAATGTATTGCTGAAATGGTTGCAGCCCAAAAGTTTAATCGAGCAAAAGAAAGTTCGATCGCAACTATTTACGGCTGCGTTTCTAGTGGCACAGCTTGGCGGTTTCTGAAATTGGAAAAACAAACAGTAACGATCGATCTTACCGATTATCCGCTACCTCCAGTAGATAAAATATTGGGATTTTTAGTTTGGATGGTGCGGGAAAACTAGCATTAAGATAGCATGACGCGCGATCGTGTCTCGACTCAATCGACTTTAGAGTAGATTTTCTTTGTGAAGTTGAGCTTTGACTTCCTCCAGACTAATGCCTTTTCCTTCTCGAAATTTCTGGCGAGATTTCCTGACTCTTTCTTTAAACAGAGGATGATTTTCTAAATCGCGATCGAAGGAATCGTCTTCATTGGAAAAACCCCGCAATAGCCCGATAGGTCTTCCTTCTTTCAAGATAATAATGTCTTCTAATTCTGCAAGTTCGAGGTATTTTAAGACATCGGTTTGTAAGTCAGTTAAAGTGACGGTTTTCATTATCTATTCCTCCGTTGTTTCAGTGGTTTTTCCCTCACGCAACAGCCATTCGGCCGCTTGTGATTTAGGAACAATTGCGATAATTTCTACAACATCCTCCAAAACATCATAGAAAATGCGAATTTCATCGACTCGCAGGCGATATTGAGGTTTATCCATCTCTCGCAAGCGTTTAATTCTGCTTTTACTTTCTTGGGTAGGGTTGTTTAGGAGATGGGTTTCAATGGCATCGATTACTTTGCTTCGATCTGTTGCTCGTAGAATTTTTAGGTCTGTTAAAGATTCAGTTGTAAACTCTATTTCATAGGGCATATCTAAGTTGCATATGTTTTGACAGGATGGGTGCGTAAGGATGTTTTCGGTAAGTATGGCACATAATCAACAATCCACTCCCGCGCATTCCGCAATACAAACAATTTTCGTTCGAGATCGATCGAGTGGATATGATATAAGTATAGTACATAATCAACTTAGAATCAGCCGTAACTTTTTCAGCGATCGCTCGCAATGACTTCCGCTTTGAAGCGGGAAATTAATTCTCTGCCAGATCGGGATTGTGAGTTTAACTTCCCCTGACGCCTCGCATTGCTAACAGTGCGCTACCATAAGCAGCCGCCGTATGAATTGGTGTCTCGACAGGCACTTTTAAATAACGCTGTCTCATCGCACTCCAAACCGAATTTTTTGCCCCGCCACCAGCAGTATAAACCTTAGTCAAAGGAGTCGCACCCAACTCCTGCAATAATTGATATCCCCGCGCTTCAATTCGGGCGATACTTTCCAACAAACCGTGCAAAAATTCCACTGAATCTGCGGGACGCGGTTCGAGTTTTGGCTGTAAATTCGGATCGTTAATTGGAAATCGATCGCCCTTATTCAACAATGGATAATAATCCAACGAACTCTCTCGATTCGGATCGATTTGTCGGCTCAAATTTTCCAATTCAGCATCAGTAAAAAAGTGCCGCAATACCGCACCTCCCGTATTAGAAGCGCCTCCAACCAACCACAAATCATCCGCGAGGGCGGGCACGGGGGCACCCAGGGCGGGCACGGGGGCACCGCCCCTACAAAGGGGGGTGAAACGATGGCTGTAAATCCCGTATCTAGCATCATCTACGCGCGCGTTACTTAACAGTTTGACGGCTAAAGTAGAACCGAGAGAGGTGACTGCTTCCCCCGGAGAATTAACGCCGCTTGCTAAAAATGCTGCAATGCTGTCGGTTGTGCCAGCACAAACCATACAATCTGGTGGAAATCCAAAGCGATCGGCCATTTCTTTTCTCACTTTAGCTACAGGCGTTCCCGGAGCGACAACAGAGGGCAATTGAGGAGTTGCAGCCCCCGCAATTCCCTCTATCAGCCAACTTGGATAGCACAAAGTATCAACATCAAAACCCAATTTCAAAGCATTGTGATAGTCGCTAATCCCCAATTTTCCGTGCAGCAAAAACCCCAACCAATCAGCCTGATGCAGAAACACCGTAGGGGCGGTGCCCCCGTGCCCGCCCTCCGACTCCAACCACCACAGGAGTTTTGCCAGACTGGATGTAGCGCTCAATACCGTATGGTTGGGAGGCGCGAGATCCCTGACTCGATCCATTACCGCCGCACCGCGCGCGTCGTTGTATAAAATCGGCTCGCACATCGGTATACCTTCGGTATCGCACAGCAGGACGGTGGAGGATGTGCCGTCAAGGGCGATCGCCCTTACCTGACGGCGGATTGCTGCGGGAATTCGATCGATTACCGCCGAGAGTGCGTTTTGCCATGCGGAAGCGCGATCGCCGCTCTCAAAGTTATACTCAACCTCACTATGTATGATACCTTCCGAGTCGATCGCGGTCGATCGAGCTCCTGTCGTGCCGAAATCTATTCCTAAATAAAAATCCATTTGTAGACTTTTAATAAGCTAGTTTGAAGAAAGTTTAAAGAAATAGGTTGTTGGTGTCGAGATGCGATAGAAACTGATGGATATCCGGCTCATAAAATTTTGTAGAGGAGTTTATGGATACACTTGCATATTTTCATTTAGCCTCAGCTTACGAAACACCAATTGCCGAGAACGCATTCGATCGAAACAATACCGGCAAATCTTCCGAAACACCCATCACGAAAAAGCATTCTAGCGTTTTCTGGATGCGTTTTCTCTCAGTAGCAGTCATCCTCGGAACTTTAAGCGCAGCCAGCAGTGCGTTAGCCTCGTACCACCACGGCTGCAAAACCCATCACCACTGCTATCCCAAGCACCACGTTGTTAAAGTCAAACACCACCATCCTAAGAAGTGTCGTGTTGTTAAAGTCAAACACCACCATCACAAACATCACGTTGGTGTTGGCAAAGGTAGCAGCGGTGCGAAAGTAGCCAAAATTCAGCGCAAACTACGTCATTTGGGCTACTTTGACGCCAAGGTGACGGGATATTACGGGCCGATTACCAAGCACGCAGTGATTGCATTCCAAGAAGACTACGGCATTAAGCCGACCGGTTTTGTCGGGCCTGTTACGAAAAAAGCGATGGGATTGTAGGTTGAAAGTCGCTTTTCGATCTAATACTCATTACATCTAAGATCGAGCTGCCAACAACTGCTGGCAGCTTTTTTTTAGATTAAATTTATACCAAAAAGATTTCATCTCAACGACTGCATGAGATTTAGGTATAATAATTAAATCTAGTTTATATACTGAAAAGGTAACATGGCAGTTGAACGGTGGACGGATGAAATGCTCGATAAATCGGCTTCAAACTTTCGTGAAGTCCGAGAAAGTATTACAGAAATACGAGATGGTATAGATGGTTTGAGAGTGACAGCCCAGGCTTTGTTACAAGTAGGAGTTCAAAGTCAGCGCCGGATGGATCAGTTCGATCGCGAGCTAGAATTAATGAAGCAACAACACGCAGAAAATGATGCGAGATTTAATGTTTTGCTCGAAGAAGTTCGTTATTTAATTCGGGGCGATCGAGGAAATTAGATGGAGGAGGAAGAAGAGGGCGATCGTACTCGATTTCTTAAATCTTTTGCTAAGGAGTTCCCTGGAGTGAGATAATCCGTATACGAGTCCTAGTAAGTTGGGCTTACTAAATTTTAGATCGACGATCGGGGGCAATGCCAAAAAAAATTAGAGAATTGAAAGCAATGGTAATAAAAGTTGGGTATTTACTTCAGCCCGGTCGGGGTAAGGGAAGTCATACCTTTTGGAAGCACCCATTACTACCTGATGAACCTTTGACTATTCCAGGTAAGGATGGAGATGATGCTCCGCTATATTTAGAAAGGGGCATTCAAAGGGTGTTAAAAAAGTTATCGGCACTTGAAAATGGAGAAAGTGAAGAATAATGAGCTATCACTACAGCATGGTGATTCAATGGTCAGAGGAAGATCGACTTTTTTTGGTTCACTTGCCTGAGTTTCCCTGGCAACAGTTTCATACTCATGGCAAAACCTATGAAGAAGCTGCTAAAAATGGTCGAGAAGTTATTGAGGCGTTTGTTGAGATGCTTCAGGAAGAAGGCAAGCCACTACCGGAACCCAGAATACTGCCTCAAAAACCGTTGCAGGTTGCCTAGTCACAGTGTAAGGCTGTGGTGAGTTGCGGAAATACGATCGGAGTCAGGCCGCATGGAAAGGTTGAGACTCCCGGTTCGAGAGAGCGCAGCGAGTTAGCGAGATATTGAACTAGGACAGAGGCATTATCAAGAGAATGAATGGTGAAATTAGTCGATTTGCTGCAAATGTGTAGTGACAAACTCGACAAATTAAAAATCTGGGCAGCAGAGAATTGTTTAGCTTGTTAACCGCAACTCAACAGATTTTTTAACTGAACTTAGCTGAAACAGTAGCGAAACATTCACGAGCAATTGCGAGACAAATTTACCCCAAAACTGCTCGCGAATCCTCCGCCACAATCGCATTTTCCAGCAACTAAGACATTGCTTGAGCGATATAATCAAAATAAGGAGCTGCTTCTTTAGCATCTTCCTGATTCAACAAAGCTAAAGCTGCTTCTTTCAAACAGCGGATAGCTTCCACCATTCCGGGGACGGGGACGCCTAAAGAATTGTACATTTCTCTAACGCCAATCAAACCGATAGTTTCGATCGGCTCTTTATCCCCAGCCAAGATACCGTAGGTAATCAAACGCAAATACCAGCCGTAATCGCGCAAGCACAAAGCCCGTTCGCGCTGGCCGTAAGCATTGCCGCCGGGGGAGATAAAATCGGGACGTTTTTTCCAGAGTTTTTTACTAGCTTCTTCAACAATTTTCCTTTCACTGTCAGACAGCGCAGTAGCAATGCGCACCCGCTGTTCTCCGGTTTTAAAGAAATCATTGATACTTTGGAGCTCGCCGGTACTGGGATAACGAAGTTCGTCGTCGGCTTGGAGAATTAATTGGCTAACTACGCTCATTTTTATGCAAAAATTTTGAGGATATTTGAGGAAAAGATTAAATGACATTCCCATCTAGAAAAGATGAGATTCTTGGTTCAGCGACTCACCTTGCTGCTAACATTTATCAATCTTAGGAGCAAGCGGTCAACCCCTGCAAGCGTTAGGCTCAGTAAGTGACCTCAGTAAATGACGCTCCCACACTAATTGCAAGCAATATAGTTTGGGCATCTGAGTCCTGTTAAGGATATCGAGATTTTCCTACTCTTCGGGAACGCTTCGCGAACGAGATACTCCAAAAGTTTCTCTCTACGGCGTTTTAAAGTGAGGAACAGGTCGGGCCCCAATAGCATATCGCACAGGCTCGATCGAGGGCAATCTCTGCAGTGGCGGTCAAGGCTGCTGCAGGAATACAGCCTGCAATTGAGCGATCGCGCGATCGACCGACCTCAATTGAAGGGCGATCGTGCGTTACCATTTGAAATTCTACCACGACTGCTTGTCTCTAACGGCTTTCACAACTACCTAGGTATTTCCAGTGAGCAAATCTCAATTACCCGCCCCAGCCTCGAAATTGACAAATCGTTACCAGCAAGGTCAACTGGTTGAGATCGAGATTGCCGATTTGACAGATACGGGCGAAGGAGTCGGCCGTGTTGGTGAGTTGGTGGTGTTTGTGCCCGATACAGTTACGGGCGATCGAGTCAAAGTCCGCCTCGTGCAAGTCAAATCCGGCTATGCTACGGGCAAGCTGGAGGAACTTCTGGCCCGATCCCAACACCGCATCCGACCTAACTGCATTGTCGCCGACAAGTGCGGCGGCTGTCAGTGGCAGCACGTAAATTATCAATACCAGCTTGCAGCGAAAGAAGAGCGAGTCAGGCAAGCTCTAGAACGCATTGGCGGATTTAGCAATTTGACGATCGATCGAATCTTAACGGGAACTAGAGATGAATTGCCGCAATTTTTGGGATATCGCAACAAAGCTACATATCCTGTGGGAATATCTGCGGCGGGTCAAGTTCAAGCAGGTTACTATCAAAAAAGCACGCACAAATTAGTTAATTTAAATCAGTGTCCGGTGCAAGATCCGCGCCTCAATCCTTTATTAAAAGAAGTAAAAGAAGACATCCACTGGCGGGATTGGCCGATCTACGACGAACAGAAACATACAGGGGAATTGCGCCATTTGTCGCTGCGGATCGGGCGGCGCACCGGGGAGATGTTGCTAACTTTAATAGTTCGCACTGGTGACTTGACTGGAATTGCTCCACAAGCCGCTGATTGGTTGAAACGCTATCCTCAACTTGTCGGTGTTTGTGTGAATGTGAATTCAGCTAAAACTAATGCAATTTTTGGCGGGGAAACTCGCTGCATTGCAGGTCGTTCTTACCTGCGAGAAGAATTTGCAGGTTTGGAGTTTCAGTTGGGGGCGGATACTTTTTTTCAGGTGAATACAGAGGCTGCTGAAGCTTTGTTGGAGGTAATTGCAGGTGAATTGAATTTACAGGGAACTGAGATGTTAGTTGATGCTTACTGCGGGATTGGGACTTTTACTTTGCCGCTGGCGAAGCGAGTGAAAATGGCAGTTGGTTTGGAAGTGCAAGCAGAGGCGATCGCCCAGGCTCAGTTAAATGCTAAATTAAATAACTTGACAAATGTCGCGTTTCAGGTTGGAAAAGTAGAAAAATTGCTGCCGCAGTTGGATGTTGTGCCGGAGATCCTGTTGCTAGATCCGCCGAGGAAAGGGTGCGATCGAACTGTTTTGGAAACGATTAAGCAAATCCAGCCAAATCGGATTGTTTATGTTAGTTGCAAGCCGGCGACTTTGGCTCGCGATTTGAAGTTTTTGTGTGAAAATGGAGATTATAAATTAGTGCGCGTGCAGCCTGCGGATTTCTTTCCTCAGACTTCTCATGTGGAGTGTGCGGCTTTTTTGGTGAGGTAAGTTATACTAAATTCGGGTTACTCACCCCCTTTATTGTATGGTAGGGGGCGATAGCTCAGTATGAAATCAAGTGTTACGATCGAGATAACAGTCTTGATTCCCGATTACCGCCATGACATTCACCAACCCCAAAACCGATTGCACCTTCAAAAAATCTTCGGTTCCTCAGACAGCAAAAACATTCTCATCAGTTTGTTTTGACTAATGTTATAGGCGTTTAAAACATCCCTTAAAACTCGGCCAACTTTACCCAAAAATCCCTACCCCAAAAACAACTTATAAGCCGGATTCTGACTTTCATCCCAATACTGATAGCCCAGCGTATCCAAAAAAGCTTGCCATTCTTTCATCTCATCCGGCGGCACTTGAATTCCTACCACAATTCGCCCGTAATCTGCGCCGTTATTTCGATAGTGAAAAACGCTGATATTCCAATTCGGACTCATCGAACCGACAAACTTCATCAACGCACCGGGACGTTCGGGAAATTCAAAGCGGTAAAATAGTTCGTGGTGCGCTAAAGAAGAACGGCCGCCCACCATATGCCGCAAGTGCAATTTAGTTAATTCATCGTCAGTTAAATCGAGAGTTTTAAATCCGCAAGCTTCAAAACTTGCTGCCATTTTCACTGCATCGGCGCGGTTTTGAATTTGTACGCCAATAAAAATATGCGCCTCTTGTTCATCTGCAATTCGATAGCTGAATTCAGTTAAATTGCGCTTGCCCAGACAGTCGCAAAACTTGCGCAAACTTCCCGGTTGTTCGGGAATTGTGACGGCATAAATTGCTTCGCGGCGTTCGCCAAATTCTGCCCTTTCTGCTACGAAACGCAGTCGATCGAAATTCATGTTCGCGCCGCAAGCAACTGCAATTAAGGTTTCTCCCGAAATTTGTTCCCTTTCCGCGTAAGCTTTCGCACCCGCGATCGCCAGTGCGCCTGCAGGTTCTAAGATCGATCGAGTATCCTCAAACACATCCTTAATTGCCGCGCAAACATCATCCGTATCCACCAAAACAATCTCATCTACATATTCCTGACACAGCCGAAAAGTTTCCTCGCCAACTTCCCGCACCGCCACGCCGTCAGCAAACAAACCAACCTGCGACAAACGCACTCTTTTACCCGCTTTCAAAGACTGATTCATCGCATCAGAATCGACAGGTTCGACGCCGATAATTTTAATTTCCGGCCGCAAGCGCTTCACGTAAGCAGCAATTCCCGAAATCAATCCACCGCCGCCAATTGCCACAAAAATTGCATGAATCGGTTTCTGATATTGTCGCAGAATTTCCATGCCGATCGTACCCTGTCCGGCAATTACGTGGGGGTCATCAAAAGGGTGAATAAAAGTTAAGTTTTTTTCCGCTTCTAATTGACGCGCAAAAGCGCAAGCATCGTCGTAAGTATCCCCGTGCAACACCACCTCTCCGCCGCGGGCTGCAACCGCATTTACCTTCACATGAGGCGTCGTTACGGGCATGACAATAATTGCGCGAGTTCCGAGTTGGCGGGCGGCGAGGGCAACTCCTTGGGCGTGATTGCCAGCGGAAGCTGCGATAACTCCTTGGGCTAACAAATCGGGTGAAAGTTGCGCCATTTTGTTGTAAGCGCCCCGGAGTTTGAAGGAAAAAACAGACTGCATATCTTCGCGTTTTAGCAGCAGTTTGTTGTTAATCCGCGCTGATAGATTGGGTGCCGATTCTAGGGGGGATTCTTGGGCAACATCGTAGACGCGGGCGGTGAGGATTTGGACTAGGTAATCGCAGAGCATAAATTGAGAGTTGATAGTTGAGAGTTGATAGTTGACTGTTGAGGGTTGACAGAAATTATCTGCGTTTATCGGCGTTGATCCGCTTTGATCTGCGGTTGCAAGTTGACATGGGACAGTTGACACTTAGTCAGCCAGTCATAAAACAGTTGGTTAAAAAGATAATTGTACAGTATTTGGGCGATCGCGCTTCGAGAATAATTTTATTTTGAAACTATACTTCAATCAAAGGTTTGATTTAGCTACATAAACAGTCAGTCCTGTTCTAGCATCCCGATCGAACTTTAATCCTACTTCTGTTTCCGAGGTTATTTGCACGCGATCGTGGGAAATACCATCAAGCTGAATGCTCTCAATTTTAGCAGAGTAACAGTACGACAATTCATCGTTAACTAAAACTAGAAAAACGCTTTCTCCTAAACTCAATGTCACTTCCTTAACTGTCGCTACTCCTGCTTTTGGTTTTTTGAACCACTCAGTAATTTTGCCAATCTCGCTTACCTGTTCTATGGCAATTTGACGTAAAATTATATTGTAGGTTACTAAATCGGCAAGGGATTTACATAAAGCCTCCACAAAATCAGCTAAATCCAACAGTTCTTGAATTCCCAATATCTCGTTTACAGAGCCGTGTGCTGCTTGATTTCGATAGTCAATCAGTTGTTTTAGTTCTGCTTCTGCCGAGTTTTGACGGCTGCGGATTTCTTGTACAAAGTATTTAATCTCTTTGTGGTTAATTACCCATTTCCATGCCTCATCAATTCCAGCATTTTTCAATAATGTTTCTAAAACTTCTTTGCGTAAATTTTGCTCGTGCAATAGGAAAGCATCAGGAAGTAGCTCGTATTTTCCAGTGCCAGCAATCCCGCAGGATAATCCTTGCACTAACTGTTCGATTGAAAGGTGTTGAAACCTATTTTTTTTAATGTCAATCAATAAACGTCCTATACCTTCTCGATAGGTATTTTGAATTCTTTCTCCCAAGTCTGAATAACGCGGAACCAAATCCGGCATCAGTCGCAACCAATCCGAAATTAAATCCTCAACAAAGCGCTCGTAAATAGCATACAATCGGGTTACTACGGCACAGCGATCGTAAATTTGCCATTCTCGTTTGCTAGAGGTTACTTCTACTAATGCGGCAAACTCTGGATTTTTTTTCAACTGTTGTATATCTGAACTGTCTTGAAATACGATTTTCCTCAGTCGATCGTTAGTCTTTATCATCGAACGGACAGTGGAAATTTTGAGACTGACTGTCTTGAGAAGTTCGTCAAACATTGCAAGTTACTCTCCGATAACTTGCAAAAGCATTTCGTCAAATATCGCGATTCGCTCCTGAATCTCTGCCTTGGTTCTTCCACCTCCTGTGAGCAGACGAGATTCAGGTTTTTTAAAAATATTTTTTGTCTCTTCAATGATTCTACTTTTTAAAGCAATTATTTTTGTTTCATAGGATAAGTACCTGCTAAAACCAACCATGATTGCATCATAATAGGCTTTATAACTTTTGTTTGACCAATTTTGAGTTTTAGGATCAAATGGTTTGAATAAATCCTCTCCATAAATTAGGTGAGCTATTCTGATAGTCTTGATAAAAAGAGATTCCAAGTAATTGATATCTTCCCCATCAAAATTCAAACTTCTCATCATATACAAATCTAAAAAACCTTCCATTCCCCGTTGGAAATTATCAACATTTCTGAGAGCAAAAAAACGCAGAACTAACTCGGCATCTTCCATTTTTTTATAAAGCGTGTTTTTCTCCAATTCGGCGCTGTTATCATCTGTCGGAATTCCCCAAGCTTCAGCAAATATGGGATGGCGCGATAATTTGAGCAACAGTTCATTGAACTTTCCATAATACAGACAGTTTCGCACTTCCTGCTGACTTAAATCTACCCCTCCAGTGTTAAGGCGCTCGAAGGTTTTTTGTTTTAAAAATAGAGCTTCTTCAGGATCGGAAGTTGATTCTGCAATAATTACTGTAGATGATATGGAACGACGGTCGATACCTGCTCTAATTTTTTGAGGAAGTTGATTGTAGGTACGTCCATTTAATTCAGGCCAAAGTTCAAGCCCTGTTAATGAAAGCTTGTTTTCATAAAAATCCTGAATCGCAGTAATTCTCTGTTGACCATCCATCACTTCATAGGAGTTGTAATCTTTTTCATATAAAATTATTGAAGGAACTGGAATATTGATTAGAAATGATTCGATGAGTTTGGATTGCATTTTGGTAGTCCAACGCGCCCTTCTTTGGTAAAATGGTCGCACTTCCATATAACCAGGATTTTTTAATGCTTGGACAAAACTCGGAAGCTTTTCACGGTTGATTTCAGTAAGAATTCTATTCTCTCTCAACTCGTACTTATGGTTGATCTCGCTATCGGATACTTTAGTGCGAGTTTTTGTAGGCGAACTCTCCCACATTTTTTCTTCAATGGTGCAAGCTGCATTTTTCGTAACCTCCCTAAGCATAACTGATGAATAATTATAGCATTTTCAGCCGGAGCCGATCGCCCTTCAATCTCGCAAACTAGCGATCGCCCGCTATTCCCGCAACAAATCGATCTAGCAAAATGCGCTTTGGTGACAAAATTAGCCTAAACTTAAATCAAAGGACTATACGCTGTCATAAAAACAACGCTGTCAACTCAAAACTGTAAACCGCAGATGAGTGCAGATAAACGCAGATAAACGCAGATAATATCTGTCAACGCTCAACTCTCAACTCTCAACTATTACCAATGAACTCGCTGCTAATTACTGGAACTGATACCGATGCCGGCAAAACTGTTTTGACAAGTGCCCTGGCTGCTTATTGGCAAATGTATTTTCCCGATCGCGCTTTGGCAATTATGAAACTGTTACAAACCGGCACGGGCGATCGCGAACTTTACACCAGTTTGTTTGCCTTGGATCAAACCCCTGAAGAACTCAATCCGCTGCACTTTAACGCGCCTCTAGCACCCCCGATCGCCGCCGAACGGGAAGGGAGAAGCATCGAACTCGACAAGGTGTGGAAGGCGCTGCAAAGCCTCAAAGATCGCAAGGATTTTGTGTTGGTAGAATCTTTGGGAGGGCTGGGTTCGCCGGTAACTTGGGAACTTACAGTTGCCGATATCGCTAGGGATTGGCGGCTGACAGGAGTGTTGGTAGTGCCCGTGAAATTAGGCGCGATCGGGCAAGTTGTGGCGAATGTTGCTCTTGCCAGACAAACTAATGTTAATCTGAGAGGAATCGTGCTTAACTGCACTCAAGAGCGATCGACTCAAGAAATTGCCGATTGGACGCCGATCGAGCTCATTGAATCCCTAACTCAACTACCTGTTTTCGGTATTTTGCCGCATTTAGACGATCCAAATGACTTGTTTAAATTAGCTAAAGCTGCTTCAGAATTAGATTTAGAAAGGTTCTTATCTGGCTTCAATTTAATTCCTCAACCTTCTAAGTAACCCTCTTCTCAAAACCTCTCTCTGCGCCCTCTGCGTCCTCTGCGGTTCATCAAAAATAAATATCTCGGACAACTCGCAGAGCATTTAAGAAGGTTTTTTTACCGCAGAGAGCGCAGAGAACGCAGAGAGGGGAAAGAGAGAGTTTGAGAAAGTATTTATAGCGATCGGGAGAAGAAAAATGGTTTCTGTTTTGCCGAATTTAACTTCTGTGGATTTATCTCAATTGCGACTGGAAATTAGAAATTTGCAGCCTCAGTTAGTTGAATGGCGTCGCCGCTTGCATCAAAAACCTGAGTTGGGTTTTCAGGAAAATTTAACGTCAAAGTTTGTTTTCCAAAAATTACATGAATGGGGAATCGAGCATCAAACTAATATTGCTAAAACTGGGATTGTCGCAACTATAAATAGCGGGAAACCCGGTCGAGTTTTGGCAATTCGGGCTGATATGGATGCTTTGCCAATTCAAGAGGAAAATGAGGTAGAATATCGATCGCAACATAACGGAATTATGCACGCTTGCGGCCACGACGGACACACCGCGATCGCCCTCGGTACGGCATACTATTTATCTAAGCACAAACACAGCTTTTCCGGCACTGTCAAAATGATTTTCCAGCCCGCAGAAGAAGGGCCCGGAGGTGCAAAACCGATGGTGGAAGCTGGAGTTTTAAAGAATCCTGATGTTGAGGCTATTATCGGCTTGCATTTGTGGAACAATTTACCTTTAGGAGCTGTAGGCGTGCGCGGCGGCGCGTTAATGGCGGCAGTTGAAACTTTTGATTGCAAGATTTTTGGTAAAGGCGGACACGGTGCGATGCCGCATCAAACTGTAGATTCGATCGTCGTTGGAGCTCAAATTGTTAATGCTTTGCAATCAATTGTAGCGCGGAACATCGACCCGATCGACTCCGCAGTGGTAACTGTTGGCAAATTTCATGCTGGCCACACCTACAATGTGATTCCCGATACCGCTGAAATTGGTGGCACAGTGCGATATTTCAATCCAGCTTATGCAGGTTATTTTGACAAGCGCATCGAGCAAATAATTGCCGGAATTTGTCAGAGTTATGGGGCAACTTACCAATTCGATTATCATTTCTATTACCCGCCAACAATTAATGATGTTCGGATGGCTCAATTGGTGCGCGACGTGGCAGAATCAGTTGTAGAAACGCCTGCGGGAATCGTACCGGAATGTCAAACTATGGGCGGGGAAGATATGTCTTTCTTTTTGCAAGAAGTACCGGGTTGCTACTTCTTTTTAGGCGCAGCTAATCCCGAGAAAAATTTGGCTTACCCCCACCATCACCCGCGTTTTGATTTTGATGAAACTGCTTTGGGGATGGGTGTAGAAATGTTTGTGCGATGCGTGGAAAAGTTTTGCGGTTAGCTTTGGGATAGACTTAGATCCCCCCTAGCCCACGCCAGTTGCTACAACGGAGGGAACCTCGCGCCAGTTGCTACAACGGAGGGAACCTCCGCAACGCACTGGCTGCGCAACGCACTGGCTTCCCTTAAGAAGGGGGGGACCGGAAACTTCTTTTAAGTCCCCCTTTTTAAGGGGGATTTAGGGGGATCTAGACTCGACACCAAATATTTAAATACATGTTATT
>JAAUPF010000327.1 GCA_012034575.1 Richelia sp. CSU_2_1
AATTGTGCTGCACAATAATTGTTGAGTCTGTTTATTCGACTATTGTCGCTTGGTGCGTCGCCATGAGATTGTCGATCGAATTCAGGGATTGATAATGGCGACGCACCCTACAAATACTAACTTTATGAGGACTGAAGTCCTCACTACAAACTGAGGAATTTATGAGCTTGAAAATCTACTTGCTGCGACACGGTGAAACATTTTACAGCCAAACTGGCGGCTTCTGCGGCGACCTCGACCCGGAATTGACAGTGGAAGGTTCTATGATGGCCGAACAGTTTGCTGCAACTTACGCACAATTTCCTTGGAGTGCTGTTTATGTGAGCCCCATGAAGCGCACAATTGCTACTGCTAAACCTTTGTGCGATGCGGTGGGGATTGAAATGCAGCTCCGCGATGGATTGAAGGAGATTAAGTACGGTAAGTGGGAAGGTAAAACGGTTGAATTTGTCCGCGAAAAATATGCCCAAGAGTACATTAATTGGTTGACGGAACCGGCTTGGAATGCACCGAATGATGGGGAAACTTCTGTGCAAATTGCTAGCCGATCGTCCTTAGTTATCGCAGAAATTCAGGAAAAGTACAAGAATGGTAATGTTTTGGTGGTTTCGCACAAGGCGACTATTCGGATTATTCTGTGCAGTTTGTTGGGGATTGATTTGGGAAGTTATCGCAATCGCATTGCCGCTTTAGCAGCTTCTATTAGTATTGTCAAGTTTGATGTACGCGGGCCGATGCTGGAGGTTTTGGGCGATCGATCGTACATGGATGAAACCCTGCGCAATTTACCCGGTACTTGAAATTGCGGGTAAGCTGCGCAGCGCGCGCCCTACAGTGTGAAACTAAATCGCACCGATGTAAGACAATCCTAAAATAGTACCTGCTCCCAAAATATGACCAAAGCAAGTGGTTCCCAAGACTGCACCCAAACCAAAACCGCCGAACATATTTGATGAGGGCATTGCGGGTCCTGTGCTAGGATTTTTGATGGTTAATTTGCCGATCGCAATTGCTAAAATATTGCAAAGAATCATAATCAAACCGATCGTGGGGCTCCACTCTACGGTTCTGGGGGCTACGGCAAGTAAAATTGGTGTAAACATCGATCGGCTCCTTAAAATTTACTAAATGAAAATCTGAACAGAAGATATATCAAAAAAATGCAACTGTTAGCTATACATTGCATTAATAATTAACAATTTGACATTTTTCTTAATCAGTCCTGGAGGCACTCCGAACAAAGAAACCGGGTTTTTTACCGAATCTGCGGGCTGCAACGAAGTATTTTGGTAAAAAACCCGGTTTCTGGGATCTCATGCGTCCAGGAGTATTAATATATTTAGCGGCCGGTCAAAATAAACAATGTTTGAATAAATTAAACCTTTACTTGAGTTGAGTTGGTGATGAAAATACTGGTGTTAAATGCGGGTTCTAGCAGTCAAAAGAGCTGTCTTTACGAGTTAAACGATGTCCTGCCCGATCGACTTTTGCAACCCCTCTGGGAGGCGCAAATAGACTGGACTCACCAGCAGGGTATAGCAGAGTTGAAAGTAAAAACAGCAAAGGGCGATCGGCTTGAGGAAGAATTAGCGTCAGATTCTCGCCAAGCTGCTATTTCTCGAATGCTGGAGACTCTGTGGCGGGGAAAAACTCAAACAATTAATGATTTAAACGCGATCGATATTGTCGGCCACCGCGTCGTACATGGAGGCCAAGACTATCAGCAAAGTACGTTAATTTCACCGGATGTAAAAGAGACGATTGCCCGTCTATCTCTCTTCGCCCCCATCCACAATCCCATTAACCTCGAAGGCATCGAAATTGTTGAAAATATCCTCCCAAATGTGCCGCAAATAGCAGTATTTGATACAGCTTTTCATTCGCAACTTACCCCCGCAGCTTTTGTTTATCCCGGCCCCTACAAATGGTTGGAAAATGGAATTCGTCGCTACGGTTTTCACGGGATTAGTCATCAATACTGCGCACGTCGGGCTGCGGAAATTCTGGGGCGAGATTTGCCAGATTTGCGGTTGATTACTTGTCATTTGGGCAACGGTTGTTCTCTGGCGGCGATTCGCGACGGCTGGAGTATTGATACGACGATGGGATTTACGCCTTTGGAGGGATTGATGATGGGAAGCCGATCGGGTTCGATCGATCCTGGTATTCTCCTTCACCTGTTAAAACAATCCGATTTAACTGCTGAAAAACTTGACGATATGCTCAATCGAAATTCAGGTTTAAAAGGGATTTCTGGGGTGTCTGGCGATATGCGGCAGATTGGGGAGGCGATTACCCAAGGCAATCAGAGAGCTCAACTAGCATTGGATATTTACATCCACCGCTTGCGTGCCGGAATTGGGGCAATGCTGGCGAGTTTGGGCGGGTTGGATGCTTTGATTTTTACCGCTGGTGTTGGGGAAAATTCTGCTGTTGTGCGATCGGCTGTTTGCGAAGCTTTTGGATTTATGGGTTTAAAATTGGATGGGGAGAAGAATCAACATTCCCCAGTTGATGAAGATATTGCCGCGATTGATTCAGCGGTGAGAGTTTTGGTAATTCACACCCAGGAAGATTGGGAAATCGCGCGGGAATGCTGGAAACTTTATTCAGATTGAAGAATTCAGATTCTAGACATCTTTTGAAAAGCCAGTCTTGAACAGGCAGGATGCGTGTTCCACAACAATTATGACTAATGACTAATTACCAATTACCAAGGACTCCCAATCATTACAAAAGCCGACCAATAATAAGGATGTACAAACTTTGTATCTTCAGAATTTCGCAGCAAATCCGGTAACTGCACCCCATCACCCCGACTCGTACCCCGCAATGTGCCCCCCTCCAAACGCACTTGTCCCCGCAGCATCGCAATTTGCGCTTGTCGCAAAGCCGCCGCCTTAATTGGCGCCGTCTTCAACTGCTGGTAAAATTCGCTCATCAATCCCAAAGTACCTTCATCGGAAACGTACCACAAACTCGCCACAGCCGTTTGCGCGCCCGATTGTACCGCTAATCCCCCGAAACCCAACTCCGCTTGCTCATCTCCTACCGCCGTGCGGCAAGCGCTTAATACTAACAAATTAACCTGCGGATTGTTCAATCTCAAATCGCGCAATTGATTTAGTTTCAGTCGGCTGTTCCAGAATTGAATAAAAGAATTATTTGCCGCCCCCGGCCGAAATTCGCCGTGAGTAGCTAAGTGAATAATCCCAAAAGGCCGACTTTGATGTTGCTGCCTTAAATTCTCTATGGTAAAACCATCATTTAGAAAACTAATTCCCGGCCACTCACGGGAAATAGAGGCAATTTCAGCAGGCACCGCAGGCAAAGGATTCAATTCAGAAAATTCGGACGCGCCCATTGCTAAAACCTGAACGTTCCTAACATCGATGTAGCGAGTATCGGTTAAACTCATGCTTGGCATTAAAGTGAGATTGTAATTTTCAATCAAAAATTGCTGTCCATCGTGCAACGCAGCAAAGGGAAAGCCTCGCAAACCCGCGTCTGCAATAAAAGAGATTGTATCAATTCCCCGCTCTTTTAAAGTTGGTTCCAAAGGAGCAATCATCCATTTATAAAGTTGCTTGGCATATGGGAGGTAACTGGTAGTTCTCCGCGCCCCAGGCTTAGTAATCTCATTCCTAAACTGAGTTACAACTTTCATTAATTCTTCTCTGTTTGCTTCCGGCACGCTTTTGTGAACGATGCGAGAATCAGTTACAGCTTGCGTTATTTCTTGTCTGTTCGATTCCGGCACTCTGTAACGAACAACTGGCCCTGAAGCTGTCACCAAAACTAAATCTAATTGTTCTGGCCGCAAGAAGAGATAAATTAAGGCGGGTTTGGTGCTTGTTTTTGCTCCTAGGGCTGCTAACTTTCTTTGCAGTTCTTCTGGGGATGTTAAATCGCGACTGGCAGTTTGGTCGAAGTTTTGATTGAAATATTCCTGGTATTCTTGGCCGAAAGATTTGTCTAGCAGAGATACAGCTTCTGGTATTTTTCCCGCGTCGAAATTACGACCGATGTCGCTGCGAAATGCTGATTGAAAAACTGAATCTCCGGCATTTGAATTGATGAAGTTTCTGATGGATCTAGGAGATTGAATTCTTTCTTTTCCAATTATTTCTGGGGGTTTTCCGAGATCTTGGGATATTCTGTTTTGATTTTGAAGCTGTTCTGCTGTCAAGGGTTGGTTGGGTTCTGGGAATAGCGATCGCACTCTATTTACTGGCAATCTTTCTGTTAATGATGTTAGCGGTGACTGGGGTAAATTGGAATTGTTAGTTATCGGATTGTTAGTTATCGGATTGTTAGTTATCGGATTGTTAGTTATCGGATTGTTAGTTACCGGATTGTTAGTTACCGGATTGTTAGTTAGTCGGTATTGTTATGTTACCGGATTGTTTAGTTTATCCGGATTGTAGTTACGGTATTATTGTTG
>JAAUPF010000328.1 GCA_012034575.1 Richelia sp. CSU_2_1
CTTCTTTCTTCCTTCTTCCTTCTTCCCTCTTCCTTCTTCCTTCTTCCTTCTTTTCAAAACTCTATTCGATCGGAAGTTCGATCGCAATTCTGTTCCTTGTCCCAATACGGAAGTACAGGTAAAATTGCCTCCGTGTACTTCTTCAACGATCTGACGCCCTATCGATAAACCCAATCCCGTTCCTTTACCGACGGGTTTTGTGGTGAATAAATGATCGAAAATGCGGGTTTTTACTTCCTCTGACATCCCTTTACCGTTATCTTGAATTTTGATGGTAACTCTTTGTCGGTCTGCTGATAATTTTGTACTCACTACGATCGTATTGGGATGAGCTTTTATTTGGCAATAAGTGCACCCGCGATTGGATTCTTCTAAAGCATCGATCGCGTTGGCGATCGCATTCATAAATACCTGATTTAATTGTCCCAAATAGCATTTTACTGGCGGAATATCTCCATATTCCTTAACAACGTTAATTTCCGGGCGATCGGCTTGAGCTTTCAAACGGTGCTGCAAAATCATCAGCGTGCTGTCGATGCCGTCGTGGATATTTGCTGATATTTTTACTGTCGTATCGGCGCGAGAAAAAGTGCGGAGGGAATTGCTGATATCCCGCAGGCGATCGCATCCGATCTCCATCGATGATAGCATCTTTCCTGTATCTTTTAACAGGTATTCCAGATCGATATCTTCGGCGTGGGACTCAATTGCTTTTCCCGCCTCAGGAAACTGTTTTTGATAGAGTCGCAAATGCTCTACAATATCTTCGAGCGCAAAATGCAATTCTTTAATATTGCCGTAAATAAAACCTACTGGATTGTTGATTTCGTGAGCTACACCCGCTACTAAATTTCCTAAAGCAGACATTTTTTCACTTTGGATTAACTGCAGTTGAGAATGTTCAATCTTTTCCAAAGCTGCGGCTAATTCCGCCGTGCGATAGCTGACTTTTTCTTCCAGTTCTTTATGTAAGTTTCGCAGTTTTATATGAGTATTAACGCGAGCCAATACTTCTGTTTCTTCAAAAGGTTTAGTAATGTAATCAACAGCACCCAGCTTGAATCCTTGAATCTTATCTGTGGGATCTGATAAAGCCGTCATAAAAATCACGGGAATATCCCTTGTAGCAGCGGCAGCTTTCAGGCGGCGGCAAGTTTCAAACCCGTCAATTCCCGGCATCATCACATCAAGTAAAATTAAACTCGGTCGCGTATATTGAACTTGTTTGAGCGCTCGTTCGCCATCAGTCGCGATCGAAACTTCATAGCCCGCATCGGTCAAAGTTTCGGAAATCACATTCAAATTAGCCGGCGTATCGTCTACCGCTAAAATTAACTCAGTTTCTAGCATACATTTTTCCCATGTTATTCAATATATTGGGTGAGGAAGTTTTCAATTTTTTCTACTTGAAAGCTCTTTGCCAATTGCAGAATTTGTCCGACAAATTCATTATATCGCTTGTCGAGCTGTTCTATCCTTTGGGCTGCTTCGGTCAATTTTTTTAAACGCCCTTGCTGAGCAAAATCGAGTAGCAAAGCTAACTCTTCAAGTGATGGCACCGCCATGTCTGAAGTCTGGATGGCTGAATCAGCTCCAACTTGGAATGCTGATTGCTTTAGACTGTTTTCTGTTGCTGCTGTCGGCTCGTATTTCCATTGAATTTGCAAATGCTTTGCCAATACTGCCAATAATTCCTCAAGCTGCACGGGTTTGGCGATAAAATCGTCGCCGCCAGCCTCCAAACTTTTTTGCTTGTCCATATCGTAAACAGACGCAGACGAGACGATTGACCGCACATTTTTTAAAGTTTCCGAATTCCGCAATTGGCGCAGCATTTCAAAACCGTCCATCACGGGCATCGATAAATCGCAGATAATTAAATCCGGCTGCAATTGTCCGGCTTTTGCTAAACCTTCCGCGCCATTTTCTGCTTCAGCAACTGCAAAACCGATCGGTTCTAGCAGGTTAACAATTACCGATCGATTTTGCCAATTATCGTCAACTATCAGAATAGTTTTCTGAGTTCCTTCATAACCAACAATCTGCTTGTCGCCTGCAGTTGCTGCTACATTTATCCAGCCCTCAGCGAAGGGGAAACCGACAGTAAAAGCGAAGGTACTCCCGACGGATAATTGGCTTTGCACTTCAATCTGACTGCCCATCAAATTCACAATTTTAGTGCTAATTGCCAATCCGAGTCCGGTGCCTTCAGTTTGGTGTTTGGCATCTCCTACTTGTTCAAAAGGCATAAAGATTTTTTCCAGAGATTCTGGACTCATGCCGACGCCTGTATCTGTTATGTGAAAGCAAATTTTGGTAATGGGTAATGGGTAATTGGTAATTGGTAATTGCGGTTGTTTGTCATTGCCGATTACCTCTACTTTGAAAGTTACGCTACCTTTATCTGTAAACTTGACGGCATTACCCAGCAAGTTAATTAACACTTGGCGCAATCGTTTTTCGTCGGCTTCTACAGCTTCAGGAAGTTGAGTATCGGGGAGATAAATAAAGTCAATTTCTTTTTGTGCGGCGCGAATGCTAACAATCTCAACAATGCTTTGCAAGAATGAGGGAAAATGAAAAACTTTGGGTTGCAAATCTAATTTTCTCGCTTCGATTTTTGAAAGGTCGAGAATGTCATTAATTAGCGTCAACAGATGGGAACCGCACTGCTGAATGATGCTGACGCCGTTGCGTTCCTTTTCTCCCCAAGATTGGGAACGGTTGAGAATTTGAGCGTAGCCCAAAATGCCGTTGAGGGGAGTGCGGAGTTCGTGACTCATGTTTGCTAGAAATTCGCTTTTTGCAGAGTTGGCGGCGTCGGCGACTTCTTTGGCTTCGAGAAACTGGGCAGTGCGTTCTTCTACTCGCTGTTCTAACTCGTCATTGAGTTTTTTGAGCCTTGCTGCCGTTTGTTTGTTTTCGTTAATTACTGCTGATAAAATTAGCGTAGTAATGGCAACAACACCAATAAAAGATTGCAGCAGCAACAGCGATTCGTTGAGGGAAGATCTGGCAAAAGAACCCCAACCGCGAGATGTGCCGAAAACTGCGATCGCCGATACAATTACAACTAGCAAAGTTGATTCCCGCGCGCTGAATCTAAATGCCGACCAAATCAGCAGGGGAATCATCATATACTCGACGTGATACTGTTGCCAAAAAGTAATTTTGCTAATCGCAATCAGTAACAGCATCAGCAGTCCTAATTCTACTAGCTGGTGCCATTCCCTGCGGGATAGCTTCGCTTCATGAAGTTTTTCAGATTGCTGCAATGGTACAGCCCGCGCTAAAATTGCTGGGGCAACAATCAGCGTACCGCCAAGAATTGATATAAACCAACCCCGCCAAACTTCTGAATAAGCATTCCAAGGGCTGATGTTTCGCGCGCAGAGTACGGTAACGGCGAGAGTTGTGCTGATAATAGGTACGGGTATTTGCAGCACGAAGAATCTGAATAAATCCTGCGATTTATTGAGAAAATTGCGGTGTTTGATAAAGCGATTTAACAGCAATCTGGTTCCCAGCGCTTCAAAACCATTGCAAAGAGAAAGAAGGCCGCTTGTCAGAAAATCAGAGGGATAAAAAATTGTTAAACTTGCCAGCAAATGGGCGAGTAAGAGGGCAGGTAAAATTCGCACTCCTAGCAATAGATAAGCAGCTAAAAACAGACCGGCAGACGGCCAAATTGCACTGGCACCATTTTGGAACGATACCAATAAAGAAATTTGGCACAAGGCGCAGTGAATCAAAATAATTATTAATGATGCTAGCACTATGTTTTGCTCGGGAAGAAATGGCAACTTCCTCTCCCGCACGTTGTTTGGCGATGTTTTTTTTGTCAATACTTGCATTACACTCCAAAAATTCAACAATTCGATCCGGACTTACGTATTTTTACTCACGAAACCAGGTTTTGCTGGAGTCAATAGCTGGAATCAAAAACTGTCGCAAACAACCGCTTTTTGCGCAGATCTTTATTAGCTATGCTACAAAGTTACTTCAGCTTGGGCTTAGTTTGAGGTGATATCGATCGCACTTGCTTCATATTTATAATTTTGTAGTTAGAGGCAAAACGATCGCAAATTCTGTTCCTTCTCCCAATACTGAATAACACGTTAAACTTCCGCCGTGAGTTTCTTCTACAATTTGACGGCTGATTGACAGCCCCAAACCCGTTCCTTTGCCAACTCCTTTCGTGGTAAATAAATGCTCGAAAATGCGCGTTTTTACTTCTTCTGACATTCCTTTACCGCTATCTTTAATTTTAATTACCACAGTTCGATTGTCATCTCCGACATCAGTTGTCACGGTAATCGTGTTAGGATTTGCTTTGATTTCGGCAAAAGTCCGCCCCTGATTCGATTCTTCGATCGAATCGATCGCGTTGGCTAAAATATTCATAAATACTTGATTTAATT
>JAAUPF010000083.1 GCA_012034575.1 Richelia sp. CSU_2_1
AAATCACTCCTCTACAATTGGTAATTGGTAATATCAAATCCAGTAACATCAGAATCATTCACCTCTCTCATCCCTCCCTCTGCGTCCTCTGCGCCCTCTGCGGTAAAATCACTCTTCTACAATTGAAAATTGAACATTGGCGACAGGCAATCTAAAATCTAAAATCGTTCAATCTGCGTTCATAAGCAGTAACTAAATCTATCGATCGATCCATAGGAGTAGGGCGACTGTAAAGCAATTGTTTAGCACGAATTGCTAACTCTGAAAGTTCGCGATCTTCTGCTTTTCCTTTCGCTAGGGCTTTGGCCGTGAGGGCATCTAACCGCCCGCGCAATTCTTGACGGAGTTGCAGGTGATATTGACTGGTGTCGATCGCCCTTTCAACTGTCGCGATCGCACTTTCAGCTTGTTTTTCCCAATTTCCCAAACCTGTTGCCACTGCATTCAAGGTTGAAGCATTCGATCGACTGTCTGCTGCTTTAGTTTGCAATCTTTCCAACCATTGGGCTAAAACCGCGATCGTCTCCTCACTCAAAGCCGGCAATACTGCGGTAGGTTCGAGAATTTTGGCATGAAATTCTGCAACGGTTTCGGTGGCTTGAGTTTGAAGCTGTTTGAGATCGGCGAGGAGTTCGATCGCGCGCTGCAATCGATCGCGCAATTGCTTTTGTGCCGCAACAGCTTGTTCCAGGCGGGTTTTGACATTTGCGATCGCCTGCAACCATTTTTCACCGATCGCACTTACCCCCAGCGGATCGGACTCGATCTGTTGCTGCATTTGCTGGAGTTCAGCTTCCAGGCGGGGAAGTTCGGGAACGGAAATTTCCATTGCGATCGCCTGTTGTTGGATCGATCGCAGTTGCGCGCCCCATTGCAGCAGGTTGGGTTCCCACTGACACCAGGCTGCATCCACTGCCAGCACTACATCCCGCGCCCGATCGAAGGCTTGAACCATCGCTGCTAGCAGTTGACTCGGCGTGCGGCGATCGCAAGTTTGCGCCGCACTGAGTAAGTTACGCTGGGCCAGAGGAACATTGACACTAGGTAAAAGAATCGAGGAAGTATTGAGGAGGCGATCGATTTCCTGGAGTCGATCGTCATTCCCCAACCAGCGCGGCAATTGCTGGCGCAAATCGAGTGCCTGTTCGATGGTTTGCCTCAACAGATCGAAGTCTCGAAATACATCAGTCAGGGCAGCCAGGGCGGGCAATACCTGCTGTTGAGTCGTACCGTTAAGTGGAGTTTTGGGAAATCCAGCATTTCCAACTAAACGTTGATAAGTCGAAAGGTCGTATAAATCGAGCAAATTCTGACTGACAAGATCGAGATGTTGCTGCCACTGAGTCAACTGCTGGTCGATTCGATCGAGCATATTCTAATTGATTCCTCCATGTCTGATAGTTACACAGGGCGATCGGTGTTTTTCGGAAAAAATGTGGTTGGCGAATTGGTGGGGGCTAAACCTGGTAAGCATTCAGCTATCAGCTATCAGCTATCAGCTTTGGACTCTCTCGCTTGCGAGACAAGACTTGATGTTTTTTGGCTTTAAAGATGCTAAAAGCTTACTGGATCGTGGGTTTTAAGCTGATGGCTGACGACCGATCGCTGAATGCTTACTAAACCTGTTTAGAATTATGAAACACATACACAACCGAGTAAACAACTATGAATCTAGCGATTGCAATTGAACCCGCACCTTTAGAAACGGATGCCCGCGGTGTTATAAGGGTTGCCAAGACTCGTGTCACTCTGGACACGGTAGTGACGGCTTTCCTAGAAGGATGCACGCCAGAAGAAATAGGAGAACAATATCCATCGCTACAAATTTCGGATATATATTTAGTTGTTGGTTACTACCTGAAACATAACCTTGAGATAGATGGCTATCTTGCAGAACGCCAACGTCAAGCGGCCTCGATTCGGCAGGAAGTCGAGCAACGTTTCAACCCGGTTGGAATTCGCGAACGACTAATAGCTAGGCTAGAGCGGCATCCATAGATCGAAATGGTTAGATTTCTTGCTGATGAAAATTTTAACAATCAAATTGTTCGAGGTATTCGGCGTCAGAACTCGAACATAGATATTGTGCGCGTGCAAGATGTCGGCTTATCGGGAGTCGATGACCCTACTGTTTTGGCATGGGCAGCGCAGGAAAAACGAATTGTTCTAACTCATGATGTTGCTACGATGATAAGTTTTGCATACGATCGCATTGAGTCAGAATTATCTATGCCTGGATTGTTCGAGGTGAATCGTCGTGTTGCAGTAGGGTTGGCAATTGAGGAAATCATCTTAATTGCTGAATGTAGTCTTGAGGGAGAGTGGGAAGGGCAAGTAAGGTTCCTTCCCCTAAGTTAAAAGCAGATGTGAGATGCTACATAACAGATAGCTGCACCAAACCGCAAGCTAGATCGATGAATGGAGAATTAATTGCCAATGCCTCTATTAACTGATTACAGCATCTTGTAGGGTAAATTCCCCCGCGATCGCCACAATTTAAACTTAAAAAACTTATGGCAGCGGCACAAAATTGTAGTTATTTCCTGCTGGTTTAACTTGCACTAAAATCGGCTTACCAGCTCGATCGCCCGTTGGCAAAAACCTGATATCTTCGCTTGCTCCTAGTGCCGCAAAATTCGGATCGCTCAATGCTTTTTGCAACCCTTCCCGCGTGTTGCTTTGCTTCAAACCGGTAATCACAGCTTGAGTCGCATCAAAACTCATTGCGGTGCGCCAATTGACTACTCCTTTCCAACGCCGGCGGGCATCGATCGGAAAGTTGCTACCGGGATTAGTGTCAGGATGCCAGGGAACGGGCAAAATCATCCCCTCAACGCTCTTTTGCCCACTTTTTAAAGTTTGAAAGGTGTACATGGTCGTGCTGCCGTAAATTGGCAATTTACCCCGATTGATGCTAGCTGTATAAATCGCGCGATCGATGCGATCGATATGGGGTGCTAACATCAATGCTTTTGCGCCTTTGCTAACTGCATCAGCGATCGCACTCTCGGCATTAAAATCAGGGATTGACAAGTCACAATCACTCGGAACTAACTTACCTCCAGCAGCAGGCAAAGCTTTCACAAATTCCTCTTTAAATGATAAGTTATCCGGTGCTTTGGAGTCAAAACAAATCGCAATATCTGTTTTGCCTGCTGTTTTAACTGCATATTCTGCTAAAGGAGCAGCCATGACGCTAATATTGGGAACAGTCCGAAAGATGTAGCTGCCAATTCCTGATAAATCATTGGCAAAGCTCGTGGGTGAAACCATTACCAGTTTTTCTTGCTGATAAATCGGTGCTGCTGCGATAGATGCGTTGCTAGCATTGTGTCCGATTACTGCTAGTACGCTCGGATCTTTTGCCAAAATTGCTGCAACTTTTTTAACAATATTTGGATCGTTGTCATCGCTAACAATTTGTACTTGCAATAGCCTGCGATTAATCCCACCTCTAAGATTAACTTCATCCTGAGCGTGAGCGACGCCTCGGAGAAGTTCTTGGGCGACATTGGGGTTTGTACGAATAGGGATGCTGACCGCAATTTTTAGAGAATCAGCACGATTTGCATTGGCCGTTGCATTATTTAAATAAATCATGCTTTCGGGATCATTGCGATTTTGTTGCAATGAAGCTTGAAATTTTTGGCTTGCAGTTTGATAATCTCCCTTCGCAAAAGCTTGAACGCCTGCTTGTTTTTCTGCTGTGGTTTGGGATTCCACTAAAATCCGACTTCCTAAACTGATGCGAGTTGCGATCGAGGGCGGTGCGGGCGATTCTAAACTTTTGGGTGTGAATAAACCAGTCAAAAATTTAAACGCGGCAAACCCAAGTAATCCAATGGCAACGATCGACAAAAATGGTGGTGTCTTGTTTCTTTTAGTCATATATAGTGGGAGATTTTAGGTAAAGTAGCTTGCACTTAACGCTGGCAATTGCATACTGTTAATATAATCAAGCCAGCAGTAAAAGTCAATTCATATAATTCATTAATTAATGTCATAAAAATCATAGGCAGGCTCATAAAATCAAATTAAGTGCGATCGAAAATTTGAAGGTACATTCATTGCACGATCGAAACAAATCTCCTCGCATCCGAAAACGCACACCCAGGAATGCAAACATGGCGAAGGCGGGAATGGATTTCAGGCTGGCGATACGAAATTGCACCTGTAAATTCCAAACCCGCGCAAACTATGTTTGGGAACGATAAAAACGAGAAAATCGACTATAATTCGGTAATGAAAAATATTCAAGTTTTAAGCAGCCTCCACCAGATCGCTCCCCAAAGCTGGGCTACGTACATTGCATCCTCATGATAGCCTTGACTTTTTAATACAGACTCCGCCTGTTTTAGGTAGTCGATTGCTTGTTCTTTATTTTTGATTTCGTCTTGCTTTAACAAAGCAAAGGCCAATTTTACGCGAGCATCAGCATCATTTGAATCGCCTGCGATCGCACTTTCCCAGTGAATAATTTCCGCCTCTACCGTCTCCCATTGAATTTCTTCGCTGAGATTTTGCTGTCTGGGAAAGCCTTCCAGATCGTAATTTTGAATATTCAGAAATGTGGCAATGACTTCGGCTGTTTTCTGCTTGTCTGCAAAGCCAGTGCTGAAGTATGAAGTTAGAGGAACGCACCTTTTTCCTGAAAACAACACGAGGCAGACGCGATATTTAATACTTTCGCTATCCTCTGACTTTTGTATTTCCACACCTGAAATATCTTGCAGCAGGTGTTTGATAACTTTTGTTTTCCGAATAAACGGTTGTTGGTACTTGAAAGTCAGAGAACCGAGGTTTTTATCAAAGGTAATTGTCTCGATCTGTGCAAAAATCATCACCAGCAAACCTATTAAGGTACATAAATTCACCAAGCTGCCGAAAAAAATTCCGGATAATACAAAACTTCCTCCAACAAATAGCTGCATTTTAAACGCGAATGTTTCTTGCAGTTCGAGCTTATTTGATGTTTGTTTCATGACTTAGAACTCGCTCTAATTAAATGGGCTTATTAATATAATCGAGCGATCGACTGTTCAAGTCAATTCATAAATTCATTAGTTTGAATTCATAAAAGTCATAATGCTAGGACTGCGATCGAAGTAAGTGCGATCGACCTTGGTAAATTCATGTGTTTGTGTCGAACTATAAGTATCATTATCTTGTACATTTAATTGTCTATGATGTCAAGTTTTAGCATTGAACAGCTTAAGGTATAACCAATAGTCCGGCAGGGGTTTAAACCCCTGCCTCAAAGCGAAAGTCCTCTCAAAGAGGACTGAAGAACTCATGAGTCCTGTTGAGAAGACTTTAGCTATTAGACAGGGAATTCATTCCCTGGCGGACTGGCAGACTGGAAGACTTGGCGGGCTGACAGCTTAAGTTGACACCAATGACCTCTGCTTAAACATCATCAGGCAATTCACCAAATAGGGCATCAATATCAATATCAGTTTCAGCAACAGCCACCGACTGAGCAATTGGTGAATGATTAGGAGACTCCAACGACTCCACCGAATGTACATTTACTACTGGTGATTTAACCCCATTTTCCACAACAGTAGACTCAGATTTCTTGACATTAATTACAGGTGAATGTGCTCCATTTTCTCCATTTTTGCTGGTTTGATTCCACATCATCATCCCCATCAAACCATCAAACAAACCCCCACTACCGCCATTACCATTGACTGCAACATCGGGAACAACGCGAACGCTACCATCTGAAATCGCTTGCATCAATTGCAGCAACGTATAACTCTGCGTACCGAGGGCGTTGACACCAACTTGATAAGCATCCGCTTTTGCTTGTCCCATCAGCCGAATTCCTTCTGCTTCACCGCTTGCGTGTTCGATCGCGGCACTTGCATTTAGTTGGGCAATTTTGACTCCTTCTTCTGCCGCTACTACCTGATTTTGAATGTTCGCGAGTGCAGTTTCGCGTACCAATTCTTGACGCTGCGATTCCGAATTGCGCTGCGCTTCGTAAGTTTTTTCCTGTTCCTGAGCAATTTTGCGATCGGTCAATGTTTGCATTAATTCCGGTGGTGGTGAAATCAAACCGATTAGCGTGTCAACTGCTTGCACGTCATAGGCGCGTAGGGCTTCACGGACATGTTCTGCCGCTTCTGCTTGGCGCTCGCTGCGGGCAATCAAAAAGTCGAGGATCGTATATTCTTGAGCGGAATTCCGAAAGTAATTGCCGACAATTGGACGCAGCACTTGGTCGATCAGATTCTGCATCGAACCTTGGCGCGAAATGACTCTCGGTGCATCTAAAGTACCGATATGAATGATTTGAAACACTTCTAAGTCAAAGGTAAATCCGTCAAAAGAAAGCAATTTCAAAGCGTTTAATTTCGAGTCGTAGCCGTGTTCTCCGCTGAACCGTGTTGTGAAGTTTAAAACTACGTCAGTAGTGGGAACAAGTTCGACTTTCATTACCTTTGTATTGATCGGATGTTTGCCGGGATACAGCGGTTCTACCCACACACCTTTATCACCTTTATTGACGAGATTTCCGTGGGTAAAAGCTCCCCCGCTTACGTCTTGGTGCGATTTTCCCACATAGGAAATGACGACGCCTACATAGCCGATCGGCACTTCTGTCATCTCTACTTCTTCCACTTGCACAAACCAGGGATTGAGGTTCCAAGAACCGGAGAGAATCACCTGTTCTTGCAAGCCCCTACGCCCGCCACCTTTGATGAAAGATTGCGCTTTTTGGAAGTTGTCGTGACCGGGAATTATCGGCCCGGCAATTTCACCTTCATCAATCGGAATACCGTCTAACACGTTGGCAATTCCCACGCTATCGGGAGCAAGTTTGTATAGTTGAAGTTCAGACGGATTCATACCCTTGTCATAGGCATTGGCTGAAGTAATCACCTCAAATACAGCGGTATTGATCCGATAAGTACCAGTTGTGATAATTGCTAGTTGCCGTCCTTTTTCGCCGCCGTCAGTGAGGAATTTGCGGGCATTTTGAAAATTGTCGCAATCGATTACTTTACCTAAAATGCGATCGGAGGGAATGGTGGCTCCGTCATTGGCAATAATCAAACCAATTTCATCTTGAGGAACTACCACAACTGGTTCTCTGCGAACGCTATATTGCCAGGGAAAATAACCAAAATGCCAGCCGGGAGGAAGAGTATCTGCTTGCAAACCTGCTTCGCCATTGAGAGCGATTAATCTGTTGGATGGCAAGTTTTTTCTGGAGAATTTCTTGGTAACAATTCCCACTTCTCGTTCCCCGATTGCAATTAATCCCAAAGTCCAACCAATTTTGGGAATAAAGATGAAAACTAGGAACATTGCGCCTGCGGGAAAGATCCAAATCGGGATGGTGAAACCTTCTTCTGTTGCTGGTTGGACTTCCTGGGGTTGGGGAGGTGGCGGATTGGTTTGTGCGGGAGTTGGTGGGGCGATCGTGCTTACTGCTGTAATAGTTGTTGCGAAAGATACTGCTAAAGGTAAAAGCTTGCGAAGCCAAGATGATTTAGTCATAGTTTTTAACCTGCTTAAAGCTGAAATGTACGATAAATTTGTTTACTGCAATCAGTATTCAATAGATTTCTGTTGAGGTCAATTCATTAAAGTCATTGATTGGGTTCATAAAAGTCATATTTGGAATATGATTTTGTAGGGAGTGCGAGCGGTTCGCATCACAATAAGAGCATCAAAGTTTTACCAAATCTCAAAAAGAGGACACGGCATTGCCGTGTCCCTACCCCAAAATAATCACGAACACTCCATCCATGAAAAATGTAACCACCGCCGGATTATTTGTAGAGAAATGGCACTGCCGTGTCCTGAATTTGCGTAATATCAATATATCAACGGGCGATCGGAAACCGAGCTTTTTGCGACAATACTTCGTTACAGCCAACAGATTCAGTAAAAACCCGGTTTCTTTGATGGTGATGCGTAATTCCCGTTGATATTAACCACCGCCACCACCGCCACCACTGTCAGTGCTAATGATTGGAATTACTGTTTCGTACTCTTTATGGTAAGAGCAGTTTCCACAGTGATGCGTAACATACCCCTTTCCTGAAGTGCTAGTAGTTGCAGGAATCAAAACTTTATAAGTCCGTTTGAGCTTGAGAGTTTTGCACTCCGGGCAACGTCGATTTTCAATGAATCCGATAATTACTAAGACAGGGATAAGTCCGAACAACAGTAGAAAAAAAATACCTCCGAAGTCTATGGAAAAGCCTGGTTCTTCGGCTGCGGATTGAGATGAGCCACCAGCTTGCTGCCAGCGAGGTTGAGGGACGTTGAGAATTGCTTGGGGAAATGCAATCTGCACTTCTAATTCTTGTGCCGGTAAAATAGGCTGACTTGCTACAAATTCAAAGGTTTTAGCATCTACTTGACGGGGAACTGCTGCCGTACCAAAATTATTAAACGATCGCACTTTTCCCGACAAAGTTTCGGGTAATTTCACCGTAACTTTTCCAGTATTAACTGGCGCTTTTCGACCAGTCGCAATCGCTTTCCAATAAACTAAAGTATTCTCACCATCTAACTGCAATCCACCTATTACGCGATATTTAATAACAAAAGTATGCGATTCAGGTGCTTTTAATTCATGTTGCCAGCGAATCCACAGTTGATTGTTTTCAGTTCCTGTGCTGCTGGGAATTATTTGATTGTTTTCAGAAACTGTGACATCTTTAATTTCATCGACCCTATCTAAAGGAATATAGCGATACCGTTCATTGTTATAGTCTGCTGTAAACACATATTTTTGGGTTTCAGTAACTAACATATCGCCGTTCGCCTGAACCTCGATCGCGACGTTGATGTTATCCCAGTAGAAGGGCAGTTGTTGGGCTGTGGCATGAGTTACTGCAACCAGAAATGCGGTCAATGGGGCTATTAAAAAACAAACTATTTTTTTGAACCGTCTTTTGTGCAGCATACAATCTATCCAGAAAAACTGTTAACTACAATTAACCAACAGCTATTTGTGGTTGTCAATTCATTTATTTCATTAATTAAGTTCATAAAAGTCATATTTGTGATGCAGTATGACCGGAAGTGCGATCGGTCTGATTTAAATTCAATCCGCTAAACTAACAAAAACACGAAACTTATCAATAATACTTACTCGCGCGGAGTCAGGAACTGGGTTTTTGCGACAATACTTCGCTATCAGCAAAAAATTCGGAAAAACCCGGTTTCTTGGATGGTGATGCGTCCAATAATTCATCACGGCCCGCAGATTCAATAACAGGACTTACGATCGGTGGTAATGTGTATATCTTTGAATGTCAATGGTAAAATACTACACTTAAAATAATTAAAACCGTGCAGCCAAACCCGGCTTCTAATGTATATCTTCGCGAAGGCTTATAATGACAAGAATTCCACACCCGCAATTCTCCGTTAAAGCCACGCGACGCTAAACTCAGCGAAACTTGACGGTAATTTTCCAAAGTTCGCTGCAACAATTGCCCGATTAAAATGCTTAAACTGCGCATTCCCAATTTCCAAGTGCGGTAGCCGCAACGCGAGTTTTGCGCTACCCAAAGTTCATCGTAAATTGCTAATAAACTAAAAATAAATCGATACATTAACAGCAAAAGTTCTACCAGCAAAGCGGGACAACGGCATTGTCTGAGAATTTGCAAGATTTCTGTAAATGGCACTGTCAGCAGGATAAAATACATACAGCTAGTTGATGCCAATGTCCGCGCCAACAACAGACTCGCTTGATGAATTCCAGTGCGACTCGCATAGAGATAAAAATTGCCGATACTAATCCCCCAACTTTGCCAAATATCCCACTGAATTTGATCGATGCGATCGCCCGCAATTCCCGCAATAATAAAAGCAGGCAAACTTGTTAGTAAAAACAGCAGAGGCAAAGATAGCAACCGCAGGTAAAGTTTTGCCGGAATGCCTGCATAAACAACAATCCAAACTGCCAACCACAGGGCGATCGCAATTTGGACGATTGAATGAGAAATTAGAGAGAGAATTAACAGGGCGATCGCAAACAATAACTTGTGAATTGGTGGCAACCCGCGCAAGCGATTCGTGTAAGCCAGACTATCAATCTGATGGTTCATTCCAAAATCTTCCAGTCCGCGCAGGCGGACTTTATATGTGTGGTGTGCGAGTTCTATTCGCCGTTTTTTCGGCGTTTATTCCGACGATTCACCATCAGATTTTTGTCGCTGCGATCGCCCTTTATACAGACCAATTACATATCCAATTACGCCAGCCCCCAATGCCGCTTGAGACGCAAATAATAAACTTTCAATTTCGCCGCTAGCCGGTTCAAACAAGCGATCGAACCAAGGTTGATAATCCGGCTGAATTTCCTCAATTGCTTTCTGTGCTTCCCCATCCGCACCGCCGTATTCACCCCGCACAAAAACTAGGGGAATCACTGCCAGGACAATAACAGCAATTACTAACATCCAATTTTGTTGCGAAGTTGCTGGCTGATTTCTGGTATTTTTTTGACTCATGGCTTATGACTCCTGTTTCAATAATTTCAAAGTTTCTAATTCTTGTTGCCCGTAAGAATGCAGCCAATTCCAAATCAATACAGTCAGCAATCCCTCGCTGATAGCAAGAGGAACTTGAGTAATTGCAAAAATGCCGGCAAACTTGAGAAAGGAAGCCATAAAACCGCCGCTGGCTGCCGGAAAAGCTAAGGCTAATTGAATCGCAGTCATTACGTAAGTCAGCACATTTGCGATCGCCGCCGCACAAAAAATAGCCACTCGCTGCTTGCCAGTTCGCAACAGCAATTGATAGATAAAATACGCAGCAAACGGCCCAACGATCGCCATTGAAAACATATTAGCTCCCAGGGTTGTCAGTCCGCCGTGAGCTAACAAAATTGCTTGAAAAAGCAGCACCAAAGCACCGAGTACCGCCATCACAGAAGGGCCGAACAAAATTGCCCCCAAACCCGTACCAGTCGGATGAGAACAACTTCCCGTTACCGAGGGAATTTTTAAAGCAGAAAGTACAAAAGCAAAGGCACCCGCTAAAGCTAACAGTAATTTAAGTTCCGGGTGTTCTTTGGTAATGCTAGCGATCGATCGCAACCCAAAAACAAAAAAAGGTAGTGCCGCAATCCACCAAAAAACAGCCCATTGCACGGGTAAAAAACCTTCCGAAATGTGCATAGCTGCGGCGGGCGTTGCCGAACCCAAAACAAGATAAAAACTCAAGCCAGCCATCAATCCCAGGCTGACAAATTTCCGATTTCGCGCCTTCATGCTGTACCTCGCAGATGAGACTATTTAAACTAACGCATCGGCGGGCATTCTGACTACAGAGGTAAAGGACTAAAGTCCTTACTACAAACCTCATTACAGTTGCGAGACAGCGCCGGACTTGCACCGAACTTTCCCCCTTTCCTCTAATGGCTGCTCCCCATTAGAACCGAATAGTTAATCTTACATTATAGTCGATAGAATAAATTTAAAACATTTTTTTACAAATTTTCATTCAGATTAACTAGCAGTTTAAAAAATCTTCCCTATTCCCTGTTTTTTCTTCTTTCTTTTTTCTTTCTTTTTACCAATATATAGCAGTAAGGTGCGCACTGCGCACCCTACAAATAGAGTCTGTGCGTAATTCCTGTTCAATTCAAAACTCAAAACTCAAAACTCAAAACTCAAAACTTTGAACTACCACCTACTTCTTCCATCAATTCTTCTGCGGGCATTTCGGATGAAACCCTCCTTGCAAGCAAATATAAGCAATTTGATTGCCCTCTAAATTCTTAGCCTCACTAAAATCAACTCCTTGAAAGCGCCCGGATTTAGCACCGGGCTGATTTTGAACAAATCGATCGGCAGCTTCTTTCCCCACAAACACCGCCCCTTGGAAATTTGCGCCCGCCACATTCGCACCGCGTAAATCCACAGAATTTAAGTCTGCATTCCGCAAATTAGCATCTTGCAATCTCGCATTTTTTAAATTGGCGTTGGCGAGTTTAGCAGAACTCAAATCGGCTTTTTGTAAAATTGCACCGTTCAAATCCGCACCCGACAAATCCGCACCCTGCCATTCCGATCGCGCCAAATTTGTTAAAGGCAATTGAGCGCCTTGAGCCTTGACTTTGCCCAGTCGCGCGCTCTCTAAATTCGCGTTTGCTAAATTGGCACTGCCGATATCTGCTCCCGTAAAACTGGCATTTTTTAACATTGCTTGCTGCAAATTCGCTCCAATTAACAGCGCACTGCTAAAATTAGCTGCATTCAAATTTCCACTTGACAAATTAGCCTTGTTCAGTACGGCGCGCACAAAAGTAGTGCGATTCATCACAGCGCTGTTTAAAGCAGCTTCGGTCAAATTTGCTCCTTCAAAATTAGCGCCGCTCAAGTCAGAAATCCAATCGTCAAATGTACCCGGCCGCCTGTCTTCCCCGGTGCCGTAAAAGCGAGTTCCCTGCAAGCTGGCATTAGTTAAATTGGCATTTTTTAGCTTAATTCCTGATAAGTCAGCTTTGTCTAATACCAAAGTAAATTGACCGGGACCTGCAGCGCTTTGAGCTAAATCCGTGCGGCTTAAATCTGCGCCGTTCAACTGGCTGCTATACACTGTGAGAATTTTGCCGATCGCCCTTTGGACGGTGCGCTGGCGGGAAGCAGCTAATTCGCGTTCGGTGGCTTTACCGCCGAAGCGCAGGGAATCGAGATCGTTGCTGAGGGCTTGATTCAACTGCCGCAATCGGGGCAAAGCTTTCGGTCCGGTACTGACTAAAGCTTGCTGGATGGCATCGAGCATCGGGCGGTTTTCTTCTTGAGCGAGCAAATCTGCCAGCAGCGGTATGGCGCGGGAATCTTCCACCGTTCCCAAAGCTAAAATTGCCGATCGCCTTCCAGCAGCCGCGTTGGGTGCAGTGGGAGATAATTTACCCACCAAAGCGACAAATAATTCGTCATTTCGCTGTCGGGAATCCCGCAAATTTGCTTGACTTTGAATGTAGATTTGAGTGCCGACAAACAAAGTTAAAATTAATCCCGCACTGCCGATCGTTACTGTTAGTAAAATCGCCCCCGGATGTTGGCGCATCCAATCCCATAGAGTGGGATTTTCAGCATCTTCCGTTTTCGGAGTTAATACCAAAGATGCGATCGTGGCATCTTCTTGGGTCCACTCAGGAGTTTTCACCGGATTGACCGGCAATTGGGCGGGTATATCGCTAACAACCAATGTATTCCCAATGCGATCGTGTCCGGTTTGCCGCTTGTAGCGAAATGCTACAGCCCCGTCCGCTAGCAGCGCCAAGCCGCTCAACCCCCCTAAAATTACCAAATCAGGAAAAGCGCCGCTCAACCGCCAAATGCCGTAAGCAACTCCCAAAGGCACTCCCCAGCGCCCCAAACTTTCGCGAATCAAAACCTTCAAAAATCCTGGAGGATTGCCCGACTTGCTGACAACTTTGACGGCAAACCAGCGTTTGGGGAGAGTTTGGCCGGTTCTAGCCAGCAAAAACAGTTGCCAAGCCGCCAAAGCTGCCGGTGCCATCACGGCGGCCGACCAAAATAGATTAGTTAGAGGCGCGACTCTGGGATTGCGATCGCGCACGGGGATGCCTAAAGTGCGGGAAACTGTTTCCGACATCGCTGCAACTGTTGAGTTGAGAGGCACGGTTTGAGTTTCCCCGTTTACCAACGCCCCGATGCTGTAGGGAACGAGGGCACTGGCAGCTACTAATGAAATTTCCACAGCCCAAGCGCCGCACCTGCGAACCAGCAGCGGCATTTGCTTGGATTTTGCTTGCCAAGACGGATCGGGTCGATCGAGATCGCCTGGTGCGGTTGGGTTAGCCATATTTATAATTTCCTGTTGTTAATCGTTTGTTTTCGAGGAATCGGGAGCAATTGCTAATTTATATGCTATGTAGATTAGCACTCCGAGAAGGGCAAGAGTAATCAGTGCGGAAATTAGCTGCACGACGGTATTGAAGACTGTCAACAGCATTACCGCGCCGACGGCAAAGACTGCTACTTGCCCCGGTTTGGGGAGTCTTTGAAACTTGTCCAGCAATCGATTGTATGAGGTTTTGACCGCTTGATAGCTGTCTGCATTCAAGTTTACGAGTTGCGATCGCTCCAGTTTAGCTTTGAGTTCTCCGAAAGCTTGCTGCCAGTTGAAGTTATTTTGAGAATTCATAAGTCGAAGGAAGAAGGAAGAAGGAAGAAGGAAGAGAGAGAGGAAAGAAGGAAAAACTGACATCTTGTACCATTTTCAATAGCCTGTAGGGGCGGGTTCGCCAAGGGTCAAAAACGTAGCAAACAGGTTACATAAACCCGCCCCCACCCCACGAGCAAGTCGTTTATTGACAGGTGTGCTTGATACCAAAAGAAGGAAGAGGGAAGAAGGCTTTAGTTATCATTGCAAAAATTTGCGAGTTATTTTAGCTGTACATTTGTGTTTGCAGGACGGTCACATTTATAACAGTCACATTAGCGCATTTGGAACTGCCGATCGTCCCCTACCGTTAGAGCAAGCAAACTTTCGACTTTCGCGTTCGGACACATCAGTTGACAAGCAACATGAACATACACTACCGGCTCGATCGCGGCAGACTTTGGTTGAGTTCGATCGGCCTTCTAGTCTCGGCAACGATCTTAGCGGATGCGGGCGCTCTTCGGAGCCAACCCCTGCAACTTGCTCCGGGATTTCCCGAACCCCTAACTGTTTCTGGGGTTTCCGGCGGCCCCAACAACAGCGGTGACTGCGGTTTTGTCGCCCCAGCACCCAGTCACGTCATCGAAGTCACGCAAGATTTGCCTTACTGGCGGATTTCTGTACAAACCGCAGGAGCTCCGAGTTTGATGGTTCAAGGGCCCAGGGGTCGTTTCTGCGTGCTTCCCGCTAATGCTGCTGCGGGGAATGTCGAATTTTCCGGTTACGGAGACAAGGGCACCTATGTAATTTTTGTGGGCGATCGAGCTGGCGGTCAACACCCTTATGCTCTCTCTGTTTCTCAACAGCGCAATTGACATCTCAGCGCCGGCATTGGGACGGTAATTGGTAAACTCGGCACTCCGCCACCAAAGCGAATCGCTTTCAGAATCGTGCTTGCGGATGGACGATCGCGCGGTTCATTTTTGTGAAGATATTCTAGTTGCAAAATTTCGCTCTCGATTGGGAGATAAAGCCCTAGCTTTCAAAATTGCAGCCACCAAAAACGCATAGGACAAAACTCCCACTGCTGCTAACAAAAGCACGCTGACGGCACCCGAGGCATTCCACAAAGCGTGAAGTGCGGCAGCGCTGAAATAGCCAACTCCCAAAATTTGCCAGCGTTTCTTCGGTTTGAGAGCGCTCAAACCGATAAAATATCCTAAATAGCCGCTGTAAGCCATGTGTCCTGCAACAGAACCCAATATTCGGGGAATTAACAACTGCAAACCTGCTAATTCTCCGGCTTCTGCCCTGGCTTGCGGTACGTACTGTCCCAGAGTTTCTAACAACGTAAAACCAACTGCCGAAGCACAGCCCAACAGAATTCCATCTAAAGGTTCCCAGACGCCAACCCGATCGCGCCAAGGATTTCGCAGCCAATTTCCCAGCAACATTGCCCCTAAAATTGGTAGGGATTTTAGCAATTCTTCCATCAGTCCCGCCCCGAAAAACATTCGGATTAAAAACGGCAAAAAACTGATTTCTTCGCCTTCAACAGGCAATTTTCCAGGCAAAATTTCTCTAAATACTAATATAAAAGCTACCAACAAAGGGCTGAGCAAGATTGAAGCTGTTGCCGAGGCAGTCAAAAATAATATCCACCAAGGTTTGTGCTTGCCGCACAGTTGATATATAAAATAGTAAGCCGCACCGGATAAGTAAGCAGCCAAAATCAAGTTAAAAGCTGCGGAATTTCCCACAGCTACAAACATCGACACGACAAAAATGACTGTGGCAATGCCCGGATACAAGTAAGCTTTTTGGCTTAATTCTTTGCCTGTAGAGGCGATCGGGAATAATTGAGTTAAAGTAAGCGAGTCTTTTTCGGCTGCAAATCCCTGTTGATTTTGACGGGCAATTAGGGGCGATTCAAAGATGAATTCCGGGCCGTCAATACCGAGACTGATGCGATCGCCCGAGTTTAAAATTTGGCATCCTTGCAGCCTTTTGTCGTTGATATAAGTTCCATTAGCGCTATTGAGATCGCAAATTTCCCATTGCGGAAACTTGCTGTTAGGTAAGGGACGGACGGCGGCGTGGCGTCGGGAAACCGTGCCGTGGGCGAGCGATTCTAAGGCTATTTGACAGTTGCGATCGCGCCCGATCTCAACTTCTATATATTTAGAAAGTTGGTACTTTAATTCTGGTTCTCTCGCTGCATTTTTTGCGGGTACTTGTCGCAGGAATGCGATTTCATTAGTCATCAGTTCTGAGTCATTAGTTGTTAGTTCTGAGTCATTAGTTGTTAGTCATTAGTTATTAGTTGTAGGGCGGCAATGCGCACCTTACTCTTAGTTGTATGGTGCGCATTGCGCACCATACTAGCTGTTAGTTGTTAGTGGTAGGGTGCGCTTGGCAGTCGCTAATTAATAGTCGATAGTCGATCGTTAGCGGTTGGCAGTTTCTCGGTAGTTATTAGTTATCAGTCCGATCGGGATTGGGGTAATAAATACCATCGAAAATTCGAGATTTTCATCAATTACTAATTACCAAAGCGCTACTAATAACAAACAACTGTCAACTGTCAACTGTCAACTGTCAACTCTCAACTGTCAACTCTCAACTCTCAACTAACTACATATTTGCCCTAGCATCCCGAACTGCTGCATAGAAAAATAGTCCTGTAAGTGGCACGCTCAGGGAGAGAATAACGCCAGTGACTACATTGCCGAGTTGAGCGTCTCCCGAAGACAGCTCAAAAATCGAGCCAACTGCCGCGATCGCAGCGATGCAAGAAAGAGCTAAAAATAAACCGCTTTTGGGAGTTCCTGCCATCATACTGCTTTTACCGCCTTTGGTGAAAATTTGTGCTTGACTAATTCTTCAGTTAGTGCCAGTTTGTTCTCTACTCTATCTACAAACAGCACTCCGTTAAGGTGATCCATTTCGTGCTGGATTACCGTCGAAAGTAACTCTTTAGCTTTGAGTGTTTGCGGGCGGCCGTATTCGTCGCGATAGGACACTTCAACAACTTCCGGGCGTTTGACTTCCAAATAGACTCCCGGAATGCTCAAACAACCTTCTTGAAACGGGCTGACTTCGCCACTGGTACTTTTGATAGTGGGGTTGATCAAAACCAGCGGGGGTGCTTCTGGCTTGTCGGGTTCGCAGTCAATGACAATGACTTGTTTGTGGACTCCTACTTGGGGGGCGGCCAAACCGATACCGTCAGCACTGTACATAGTTTGCAGCATTTCTCGAACTAGCTGCCGAATTTCGGCATCGACGCTTTTGACCCGTTTGGCTGGCTGCCGCAGGACGCGATCGCTAATGTGTGTATTGTTAGGGGCGGTTTTTCTAACTTTTTCTTTTCAACCAAAACCTGAGCATTCATACAATCCTTAACTCGCTATCTATCTGGGATTAAATTTGAAACAATTCTCTACTATTTAATCTTATCCAATTTTTGGCTTTCGTGACACTCCCCGATCGATAAAAACGGGGATGCGGAAGAACTTCGACTTTAAATCTTAAAGCCTGAGTCTTAAAGCTGTCGAGTAACGGACGGTGCTTTAACCATCCGCTGCGTCGCGCCAGCTTTTCCGTAACTTCCTTGCTGGCGATCGCCCGCGAATTAGCATATCTATGCTAGACTTATCGTCGATCGCGCTTTTTATCGCTGTTTTTGACGTATTTCCTCCAGAGTTATTTGCATTTGCTGCAATTGAGCGTGGAGTTCTTCTAACTTATCTTCAAGATTAGTTTCTGTCTCTTGGAGGATGGCGATCGTTGCTGCTTTTCAGTTGCTAGTTGTTCTTGATGTGCTTCTTCCAGGCTAGTAATCATTACCCCAACCAGCAAATTAATTACGATCATTGCTCCCAACATTATAAAACTTACAAAAAACAAAGGGCTCATTGGTGAAGTAGAAGGATTTTGGCAAAAATCTGCTAAGGCACCGTCATATCCAATGCGATCGCACCCGTAGACTTGAATGTTCATTAAATCTGCCCATCCTTCAAGAGTCACCATTTGAAATAAAGACAGCATTGAAGTAGCTAAAGAGCCAAAATGTATGGGATCGTTTTTGCCAAACATAAATGTTCCAGCGACGCCATAGATGTAAAATAATAACAACATCAGCACCGCAACATAACCCATTGAAGGCAAACTTTTTAGCATGGCAGAAACTAAAATCTGCAATTTTGGTAAAGCTCTGAATAGCTTCAGGACTCGCAGCAGCCTTACCATCCGAATTGCCAGGACGTAATTATTATCGATCGGCAAAAAGCAAGCTACCACGATCGCAAAATCTAAGATATTCCAACCGTCTAAAAAATAGCGCCCAGGTTTTGGCCATTGGGCCGCGAGTTTGAGCAGTAACTCTCCGACAAAAATCCAGATAATTATTCGATCGAGAACGTATATAGATCCAGCATACTTCTCGGAAATTTCTGGGACAGTTTCCAAACCTACCAAAATGCCAGCAATGATTATCGCTGCTATAATAAATATCTGAAATGCCTGAGAATCTACAGTTCTTGCCAAGGGATTTACCATCAATAACTCTCTCCCAAATTAGTGAAATTAAGCTTTTTATTAATCTTTTTTGAGGTGAATTTTAACTTCTCAAGTAATAAAATACCATAAATGACCGTTGCGGGTGATAAGTTGAGTAAAGTTCTACTTAAGTTTGTTCGATCTGCCGGGCATCACCGCCCGTTCGCGGCGGTGAGGATGTCAAAATACTCTCACCTATTAATGTAGCAATGAGTGGAAACGCACCAAACCAACGACCGATTTTGTCTCTGGGGCCTTCACCGCTGTTGGTGGCCGGAGAGTTCGCCGCGCGATCGCGATTGTAGTGTCAGTAGTGATAATTGTACGTTTTTGGGCTGTTCTGCCCGATCGAATTCCGATTCATTTCGGGTTTTCGGGGCGGCCCGATAATTGGGGCGACAAGTTGGCAATCTGGATAATGCCGACAGTGGCTGTAATTATGTTTGTAGTTTTGGCTGCGGTAAGCCGCTACCCGCATACTTTTAATTATCCCGTACCGATTACTGGCGAGAATGCGCGCAGGCAGTATCTGTTAGCGCGAGGCTTTTTAGTAGCACTGAAAGTGGAGATTTGCTGGCTGTTTGCGTTTGTGGTGCGGCAGCAAATTATTGTGGCTTTGGGCAACGCTCAAACTTTTAGTATGGAGTTGATTTGGGGGTGGATATTTTTGATGTTGGGGACGGTGGGTTTGTATTTGCTCAGGGCTTATTTGAACCGTTAAATGTCGGGAATTTTTGGCGGGTTGCTGGTGAATTAACCCATTAGATATGTTTGCTCTTGATTCATCGGCAATACGCGCAGTCGCTGATTTTTTAAATCCGGTTCTAATCCCAGTTCTTCCATTGGAATGACGCCTAGCAAAACAGCAGAAACACCTTCCGGTAACTCCAAACAATCAAATCTACCTTCTCTCCCCTCTACAGTAATTTGAGCATCAGCAAAAATTCGTCCTTTTCTGATGCCTGCTGATGTTTCTACATCTCTTTCTCCTACTTGTTTTAAACCAAGTTGGCTGATAATGGAAGCGGGCAGGGAAAGCAAGGTGGCTCCGGTATCGACAAGAACCTTATCGAGAACTACAGAGCGAACCTCCCCAGCAGAAATGAATCCCCGTTCGGCCAGAACTAAATCGATGCGATTGGTGACTGTAATTGTTGTCAGAACTTGGCCCATTTGTTTGCCTTGAAGATTGGGAAGTACGAGTGTCATATTATGTTACCTCTTGGAGTGTAAATAGCGATCGTTCTATTGTAATTCACTCCAGATAATCTGGTGAGAATTTAGCAGCCCCTATCTTGCAAAGAAGAGAGATGTTAACTAGAATCTCACTTCGTTAGTTAAAATCGTGTTTAGTGACAGACAGATTTTAGATTTTTCCCGATCGCATGACACCAGAACCCAATTCTTCTCAACCAAATCCCCAGTCGATCGCGACTGCAGACAGCCCTAACGGCGCTAGCCCCAGCGTACCGGAAGCAGGGGCGATCGTCGCTGCTGGCGAACCGGAAAAACCGCTGCCTCCTCCACCCACCCGCAAGGTTTTGCCGGTGCAGTACCCCACGCAAACGCCTGCAGAATTGTCGGCGTCGGCGCTGATTTTGGTAGCGATCGCAGCGATGATTTTAGGGCTGGCGATCGATAATGTTTTAATTGGTTTGTTAGGTGCGGTTGGGTCGATCGTACTTGCACTGGTGATGGTGTGGCCCAATTGGGGCAAAATTTGGACGCAAGTCATCCCGCCAACTTGGCGCACTTTGATTTTCGCCTGTTTGGGGCTGTTGACGGGAATCGCGGGCCTGCTGATGCTTAGCGGATCGAATACCGATCCCGACAGCCGCAACATTCAAATTAACTGGGATGCGGTGGGAGCTCTCGGCGAACTCATCGGCGCTTTGGGACAAATTTTGATCGCGATTTTGGGCGTTTATGTGGCTTGGCGGCAGTACGTAATCTCAAAGGATTTGACAATCCAGCAAAACCGAATTACTCAGCAGCAGACAATTGATGCTTACTTTCAGGGAGTTTCGGATTTAGCCCTCGACGAACAAGGATTTTTGGAAGATTGGCCGCAGGAAAGGGCGATCGCGGAAGGTCGCACGGCTGCGATTATGAGTAGTGTAGATGCTGAAGGGAAAGCGAAAATTTTGCGGTTTTTGTCGCAGTCGAGGTTGGTTACTCCGTTGCAGCGCGATCGACTTTTAGGGCGTCCCATCCTTGACGGCGACGGCGGCTATGCAGAAGATAGGGCAAATGGCGTCCGCGTAATCGATCTCAACGTCATGCTAGCGGCTGCGGATCTTTCCAGTACTGACTTGCGGTGGACGGATTTGAGCGAGGCCAACCTCGTCAAGGCAAATCTCAGCAAAAGCGATTTGGTAAAAGCCAATCTGTCGCGGGCGATTTTGTACGAAGCGAATCTCGCTCGCGCTGACATGAAAGCTGCTATTTTATTCTACGGCTCGGCCCAAACAGCTTCCCCTCGCAGCCGTACTGAATTGCCCGACTACAAAACTGGTGAATTTACTGGCACTGTAGTGGAACGAGTTGATTTCACTGGCGTCAAGCGGCTGTCGGAGGAACAGCGGTATTACTGCTGCGCTTGGTGCGGCTCGAAGTCGAGACAAAGTATTCCGGGCGGTTGCGAAGGAATTCCCAACAAACTCGGGCGCTAATATAGGTTTTAGGTTTTAGGTTTTAGGTTTTAGGTTTTAGGTGTTTGCTCATACCTACTACCTCACACCTACTTCTTCCTTTTTCCTTCTTCTACACTTCCCAAGCTGCTTGAAAAAAGTCTTTTTCGCACAGCATGGCGTAGCGATAGGTTGATTCTAATTCCAGCCCGGATTCGGCATAGCGATCGAGCAAAGTTTCCAACTGTTTTGCTAATATTTCAAAATCGTTACTGTTATAGGTAGAAATCCAGTCACTAAAGGCGTGTTGAGGTATGTGCGGTTGAGCTAGCTGCTGTCCCAAAAAAGCATACAATCGCAAACAAGGAGTCATTGCTGCTGCTGTCAAACCTACACCGCTTCCCCAGGCTGTCGCTAATAAAAAATCCGTGTAGCGGCGGGTAGCAATTCCCGGTTTTGTTTCTTCCAAGTTGACGCCCCATTTGGCTGCATAGCCTCGATGCAAGCGAATTTCTTCTAAAACGCCGCCGCCGAGATTGTGGAAGATTTCAAAGCCCTCCCAGTCGGGTGCTTTTGCTGCTGCAATGCTGTAGGCGCGGGCAAATGCTCCCAGAAAAAATGCGTCTTGTCCGACATAATATGCAAAACTATTTTGGGGGAGGCTGCCGTCAGCAATACCTCTGACAAAGGGGTGTTGCAGGCAGGCTGTGCTTAAGTCTTGATTTGCTTGCCAAAGATCGGAGGAAGTTGTCATGAAATTGGGTATCGATCGAGCGTTGTAAATTTGAGAATTCCGTTGAATATTTATGATAACATATCTAGCGCTTATCAACTAAGTTTTTTCCACAGTTAAGCTATGACAAATTACCAGTTATCATGTTAGATAACACTGCTATTCTCGATCGTAAAACCGAAAATGCAATGTACACAGCACTTAAATACTCCTTAGTAATTCCCATCTATAACGAAGAAGAAACTTTAGCAGCACTGTACCAACGAATTAGTAAGGTAATGGAGCGGTTAGATGGGTCGGTAGAGTTGATTTTAATTAACGACGGCAGTCGCGATCGATCTCTGGAAATCATGCGAGAATTGCACGAGAAAGATGGGCGAGTTTGCTATCTCAGCTTGGCGCGCAATTTCGGGCATCAAATAGCCGTGACTGCGGGTTTAAACTTTTCTCGCGGTCAAGTTGTAGTCGTCATGGATGGCGATTTGCAAGACCCGCCAGAGTTGATTTTAGATATGGTAGAACAGTGGCGGCAGGGCTATCAAGTTGTTTACGCCCAGCGCACTCAAAGGCGTAAAGAAGGATGGTTTAAGCGGTTTCCTGCTTATATGTATTACCGGATTTTGCGGCATCTGGCTGATGTTGACATTCCGATCGATACGGGAGATTTTTGTTTGATGGATCGGTGCGTGGTGGAGGTGCTAAACTCCATGCCGGAACGCAATCGCTACATTCGGGGACTGCGGGCTTGGATCGGTTTTAAACAAACAGCAGTCAAATTTGAAAGAGATCCCCGTTTTGCCGGTGATGTAAAGTATACGTTCCGCAAATCTTTGAGATTGGCGATGAACGGTTTAGTATCTTTTTCTAAAGTGCCGCTGCGGCTTTCTATTTATTTGGGATTGTTTGCTGCGTGTGTATCGATTTTCATGGCTTTTTTGGTGTTGTATTGGCGTCTGTTTTCGCCAAATTCTTCGCTGACTGGCTTGGCAATTGTGATGATCGCGATTTTCTTTTTAGGTGCGGTACAACTGGTGAGTATTGGGATTTTGGGGCAGTATGTGGGACGCATTTATGAGGAAGTGAAGGGGCGGCCCCTGTATACGCTGGCGGAAGTTGCGGGTTTTCGACAGGGTGATGATGCTAAATAGAGTCGGAGTTGAGTATTAGGGATTGAAACAGCTAAGATTTTGTCTAATTCTTCAAATTCGTCGAGATCGAACTAAATCCCGATCGAACATTTAAATATTGCACAAATATTCGATCGAACTTAATTGTCGGAAAATACAGAGAAAAGAGGTAGATTGCGATTTGTCGTTGGGTGAGGGCGGGTTTTTGAGATTGTCATTCTGCGTCTTAAATGGTTGGTGAACCCGCCCCTACAGGAATCGCAATCGCCCGCAAAATTGATAGGTAAAGTTCAAGAATGGAGAAACAACTTCGATCGGATTCCGGTTCCCTACTTCTTAAGGGGGGCTAGGGGGATCGCCCGCACAATCGATTTGTTAAGAAAGTTAAGAGTTTTGACCGCGATCGAGCGACTTGTGATACATTTCTTAAACCTGAAAGCGGGAAAGTCCGGTGCAATTCCGGCGCTGTGCCGCAACTGTGAAAGCCAGAATGCCGTTTTCGGGGCGCGTTTGGCGCGTTCACTTCTAGATTCCCTGCGTCTCACGGGGAAAGGAGAATGAGTTGGCTGTGACTGATTTACCGATTTGTCCGGGCTTGTTTTACGGTTCCCGGGCCCGAGACGGAGTTTTATCGAGAATGCGGATTCCGGGGGGAATTCTCAATGTACCGCAGTGTCTGGCGATCGCGGATTTGGCCGATCGATACAGTACCGGCTATTTGCAAGTGACGAATCGCGCCAATTTGCAGGTACGAACTACGGATTCGGCAATTCCTCCGTCAATTTGGCAAGATTTACAGGATTTGGGATTGGCGTCTGGTTGCGTGGAAATTGACCCGATTCGCAATATTATGTCCAGCCCGACAGCCGGGATCGATCGCGCGCAATTAGTCGATACTCGCCTGTTAGTTAAAGCTTGGGATAATCACCTGCAAACTCATCCCGAGTTGTCGGAACTTTCGCCTAAATTCAGCGTGGGTTTTGATGGCGGGGAATCGGTTTCGATCGGCAATTTGCGCAACGATATTTTATTAAAAGCAGAAATAAATTCCCATTCAACAATCGTTTTTCGGCTGTTTTTGAACGGGAAAAATACCGGAATTACCGTCGAGCTATCTGAGTGTATCTCTGCCTTAGCAGCCCTCGCTAATACCTATCTTGAATACAGCAAATACCGACCGATCGTCGATCGCAAAAAACCGCGCTTGCGCCACTTGCTGGCAGATTGGGGTGTTGAAAATTACCTCGATCGAGTGGAAAATCAATTGCCGTTTTCCTGGTGCAAAAGTTCGATCGAACTTCCCCATCGGGCGATCGAACCTTACGGCCATCTGGGAACTCACCCCCAGCAACAATCCGGTTTCTCCTACATCGGTATCGCCCTGGCCCTAGGTCGCCTGAAATCGCAGCAATTGCAAAGTTTGGCAAATTTAGCCCAAAACTTCGGCTCGGGCATCTTGAGGCTCACTCCCAAGCAGAATCTGTTGATTTCTGACATCCCATACCACCACGTTGCCGAAGTCGAAAAATCGATCGCCAGTTTGGGACTGCACTCATCTGCAACTCGCCCGGACTCGTGTTTGGTAGCTTGTAGCGGCAGTCGCGGCTGTGCGTCGGCGGCGACAGATACTCAAAGTCACGCGCTGAAATTAGCGGAAGATTTAGCACAGAAATTGACGCTCGATCGACCGATTAACATTCATTTCAGCGGTTGCGAAAAGTCCTGCGCCCAAAAGACTCCAATTGATATCACTTTGATGGGAATTAAGCTCGATCGAGAACAGGAAATAGTGGAAGGTTACGATATTTATGCAGGCAGCAAAGATTCGCCTTTTGGGCGGCAAATATTCCGGGGAGTAACAGCAGTGGAAATGCCTGGGGCGATCGAGCAAATGCTGCGGGTATATCAGCAGTTTCGAGAATCAGCCGAATCCTTTGGCGAATTTGCCGATCGAGCGATTTTAGATTTTAGATTTTTAGATTGGAAGATTATTCAATTTTAGATTTTAGATTGGGAAAATTGCAAATTACCAAGACCAAACTGTCAACTGTCAACTATCAACTGTCAACTATCAACTAAATGATTGACTACATTCGAGACGGAACCGAAATATATATTAAATCCTTCGCTACAATTCGATCGGAAGCAGATTTATCAAACTTGCCGCCCGACTTGGAATCCCTCGCCGTGCGCCTAATTCACAGTTGCGGGATGACAGATATCATTGCAGATTTAACAGCTTCTCCCCATGCCGCCACCTGCGGGCGTCGCGCCCTGGCAAGTGGCGCGCCGATTTTGTGCGATTCTCGGATGGTAGCCGAAGGTATCACCCGCAAGCGCTTGCCCGCAGAAAATCAGGTGATTTGCACCCTCTGGCATCCCGAAGTGCCAGAATTGGCCCAGCATTTGGGAAATACTCGATCGGCCGTTGCCGTGGATTTGTGGCTGAATGAATTAGAGGGATCTGTAGTGGCAATTGGCAATGCCCCGACGGCTTTGTTTCGACTGCTGGAAATCCTCGATGCCGGAGCTCCCAAACCGGCCTTAATTCTGGGTTTCCCGGTAGGATTTGTGGGGGCGGCCGAATCCAAAGCCGAACTGGCTGCCAACAGTCGGGGAGTGCCATTTATCGCGCTGCAAGGGCGGCGCGGCGGCAGTGCAATGGCTGTGGCGGCTGTGAATGCGTTAGCACAAGAGGACGAATTATGACTGAGGTTGCTGGTAAGTTGTACGGATTGGGCATCGGTCCTGGCGATCCGGAATTGATCGCTTTGAAAGCTTATCGGATTTTGCGATCGGTCCCGGTAATTGCTTACCCGACAATGGAAAATGGTAAAGTGCTAGCGCGGGCGATCGTGGCGGATTACCTGCGATCGGACCAAATTGAAATTCCGATGCCGCTGCCTTTCAGTCCCGCGCGATCGTCTCAACCTTACTACGATATTGCTGCCCAAAAAATTGCAGAGCACCTCAGTCAGGGGCGGGATGTGGCGGTTTTATGCGAGGGCGAGCCGTTTCTCTACGGCACTTTTATGTATTTATTTAACCGCTTGTCAGGAAAGTTTACTACCGAAGTAGTGCCGGGAATTTCTTCGACGATGGCAAGTGCGAGTGCCCTGGGAGTGCCGCTAACTTACCGCAATGACGTGCTGAGTATTATGCCTGCGACTCTGGAAGCGGAAATTTTGCGCGATCGGCTGGCGGTTGTTGATGCGGCTGTAATTATTAAATTGGGGCGGCATTTTGCTAAAGTTCGAGAGGTATTGATTGAGTTGGGACAGTTCGATCGAGCTCTTTATATCGAACGGGCAACTATGCCGAATCAGCGAATTTTACCCATTGCAGATGTCAATGCTGCTGAGGTTCCTTATTGGGCTTTGATTGTGATTCCCAGCCAGCAAAAATCTGTATCTTAATAGTTGACATTTGACAGCATTGTTGCGAGTTTCGATCTCCCTAAATTCCCCTTAAAAAAAGGGACTTTGAAGTCGGGATATTTCTCGTTTTTACCCGAGTTTAGATCCCCTAAAGTCCCCTTAAAAAGGGGACTTTAAAGTCGGGATACTTCTCGTTTTTACCCGAGTCTCGATCCCCTAAATCCCCCTTAAGAAGGG
>JAAUPF010000329.1 GCA_012034575.1 Richelia sp. CSU_2_1
TGATGGCAAGTCGGAAGTTAGCCAAAACAATTGAAGATATGGGCTTTTACGAATTCCGCCGTCTGTCGGAGTACCAATGTCAGCTTTATAGAAGCAAGTTGATGTTTGTAGATAGGTTCTATCCTGGTAGTAATACTTATTCCAACTGCGGTTGGGTGGAAAAAATCTCTGTCATTGTCCGAAGGGGTATTCAAGTGCGATGAATGCCCTTGCGAGTGCAACAGAGAGAGAAATGCTTCCCTCAACTTAGAGAAGGCGGCTCGCTCGGTCGTGTCAGCCTGCGAACTGGATAGCGCCGACGCTTCCAGGGTGAAGCAGGAAAAAAATGTTAACAATTAATTGTTAGCGTTTTTGGAGTGGCAGTGTCCAAGATTGATTTCACAGGAATTGACCCGATGACAGAGATTGACTGGTCTTTGGACGGCTACAACTACGAACTTCCTCCCGATCTCATTGCCCAAAATCCCGCAGTGCCTCGGGATAGTTCTCGCTTGCTGGCTGTAGATTCTCCCAGCAGCCAGCAACACCGAATTTTCCGCGATTTGCCAGATTTACTCGAGCCGGGAGACTTGCTGGTAATGAACAATACCCGCGTTTTGTCAGCTAGGATGAAAGGCCACAAGCCCAATGGCCCGGCTGTGGAGATTTTGTTGATGGAAGAACGGCAGCACAACTGCTGGCTGGCTTTGGTTAAACCCGGAAAACGGTTGAAGTTGGGGGCGACAATTGAGTTTGAGCCGATCGCGCCAGAGTGCCACGAGATAGAACCCGCAGGCCCTTGTTGTTGCGTTCCTGAGGCGACATTATCCGTACTACCCGATCGCCTGACTGCAACAGTTATAGCTAGGGATGAGGCAACGGGAGGGCGGATTTTGGAGTTTCACCTCCCGCCAGAGATTTCTTTAGTACCCCTTTTGGACGAATATGGTCACGTACCCCTGCCACCGTACATTGACCATTCCCAAGCTTTACCGGAACAGTACCAAACGGTTTACGCCGAGAGGCTGGGGGCGATCGCAGCCCCTACTGCCGGCTTGCACTTCACCAAAGAGTTATTGCACTGCTTGCAGCAGCGGGGAATCGAAAAAACTTTTATTACCCTGCACGTCGGGGTAGGGACATTTCGCCCGGTAGACGTAACAGACGTGACTACCCACAAAATGCACGGGGAATGGGTAGAAGTATCCCCCGCCGCCGTCGAAAAAATCCGCGAAACAAAATCTAAAGGCGGGCGGATCATTGCTGTAGGTACGACAGTAGTGCGAGCCTTAGAGGGAGCAGCCGTGGCTACGGACGGGACAACTGGCGATTTTCCCTTGCAGCCTTTTTGCGGCCAGACAAATCTGTTTATTTATCCGGGCTACAAGTGGCGGGTTGTAGATGGGATGATTACCAATTTTCATTTGCCGCGCTCTACTTTGCTGATGCTAGTAAGTGCCTCGATCGGACGGCCTCGGCTGCTGGAATTGTACCGAGAGGCGATCGACAACCAGTACCGCTTTTATTCTTTTGGCGATGCCATGCTGATTTTGCCAGAGGCAAAGAGCGCTTGCAGCGATTACTTCGGATGATTACCGATCGTCAGGTAGGAAGAAATAACTTATTTTATTTTGTACCAGAATCAATAACTTCTTTAGGGGCGGGCTAGAAGCCCACCTCAAAAGCATCCTGCCTGTTTTTGAGCATAAGAACGAGAAATCAGCCGTGGCGATCGACCCGCCCAAACTCGCCTTTAAGTGACATATTCCCGACGCTGACTCTGCGAGTACAGCGCCATTTTCCCGCGAGGTAAGTTGATTATTCCTCTTCCTCTTCTTCATTACCGGGATACACAAAGCTATTGGAACGCCCAGTCAGAACTGATTTGCCCAGGGACAAAGCTTTCTGAGCCGCCACTGCGGCTTTGCGCTTCCAGGTTGCCTTGCGCATATTCTTCTTGGATTTTGAGGTTTTCTTCTTAGGGACTGCCATGACCGTAAATACTTTCTGCTTATATAGACAAACAAATATTCTAGCCGATTTTGTCAAATAGCTTTCTCGATCGACATATCTTGAGAATTAAAGCCGTCCTAGAAGGACGGGGCTTCTATCCCGTTTTTTTGGTCACAACAGTTCGTGAAAGTAATACATCACAACGCCAGTTACTGCATCGTTTTCGATACTGACATAACCAGTTTTCAGCATTGCCCTGAATGCCTCCTCCACTTCCCCAAAGGTAGCGCCGGTTGCCATCACTCCTTGAGTGACAGACAATTTTCCGCCTTTGGTATAAGCGGCTTTCAGCAGTTTAACCCCTAACTGTTCGGGAGTTTGCTTGGGGTATGTCTGTGCGATCGCCCCGTTGATTGGATACAACGGTATACCTTCGGGAGATACGCCAAGTTTGCCCCTGATATTGGCGTTGTGTTCGTCCACCATATTCGGCAGCAGCAGCAAGTCAAACAGTTGCCCAAAGCCAAATAAGCCAAAGGTACACAGCCACAGCAAACCCGTGGCAATTTTGCCGTTGTAGAGACGGTGGAGTCCGAAGGGGCCGAGAAAACAAGCTGCCCATAAAAGGTAACTGACACCTAAATTGCTCATTTTATGCCTGTCCTGCCTGCTTCTTCTAAGTATTGGAGTCCCTCAATTTCTATTTTGTACTTTCTTTCCGGTGTTTGAACAGTTTGACAGCGGAGTTAATTTGTGCATGATCCGAAGTCATTAGTCGGCAGTCATTTAGTTGGCAGTTGGAACCAATGCCCAATGCCCCATGCCCAATTCCCTGGTGAGTAATTTTGCGTAGCAATTCTTAACGCCAGCGACATATTTCCCGGGTCGAGAGCTTGGTAAACTGGAGGGCGTGGAAATTACAGCAGCTTTGACGTGGATTCCACAGAAAGTGCCAAAGTGCGCCGCACAGCGCGGGTCGGAGATACAAGGGCGATCGCCCGGAGAGTCCGACACCTGAACCAAGCAAGTAGTTGTTATAAGCAAAAATCCAATAAACATATGGTAGATTCCCTCAAAAAACCCACTTTTGAAGAACTGCGGCCGGGAGTGAAAACCCCAGCCAAAGAAACTATTCTCACGCCGAGATTTTATACAACAGACTTTGACGAGATGGCCAAAATGGACATCTCGGTAAACGAAGCTGAACTAGAAGCAATTATCCAAGAGTTCCGCGTTGACTATAATAAAAACCACTTCGTGCGGGATGAGGAGTTCGCTCAATCTTGGGATCACATTGACGGCGAGAAGCGCAAGTTGTTCATTGAGTTTCTGGAACGTTCTTGCACCGCTGAGTTTTCTGGATTTTTGCTTTACAAAGAGTTGGGACGCAGGCTCAAAGGAAAAAACCCCGTGCTCGCCGAGGGTTTCAACCTGATGTCGCGGGACGAAGCACGTCACGCCGGTTTCCTCAACAAAGCCCTGTCGGATTTTAATTTGTCCCTGGATTTGGGTTTCTTGACTAAGAGCCGCAGCTACACTTTCTTTAAGCCGAAGTTCATTTTCTACGCTACTTACTTGTCTGAAAAGATTGGTTATTGGCGCTACATCACGATTTACCAGCACTTAAAGGCTCATCCTGAAGACCAGATTTATCCGATTTTCCGATTCTTTGAAAATTGGTGTCAGGATGAAAACCGTCACGGAGATTTCTTCGATGCGGTGATGAGAGCTCAGCCTCAGATGTTGAATGATTGGCGCGCGAAACTTTGGTGCCGCTTCTTCTTGTTGTCGGTATTCGCGACAATGTATCTCAACGATATTCAGCGTGCCGGTTTTTATCGATCGCTCGGACTGGATGCTCGCGAATACGACATCGAAGTGATCAAAAAAACCAACGAAACCGCTGGTCGAGTATTCCCAGTCATGCTAGATGTGAACAATCCCGAATTTTATGAACGGTTGGATGTTTGCCTCAAGAATAATCAGCAATTGACAGCAATTGTTGAGTCTAATACTCCGAAAGTCTTGCAATTGTTCCAGAAATTGCCTCTGTATTTGTCGAATGGTTGGCAATTATTGAAGCTTTACTTCATGAAGACAATTGAGTCACCTTCTACCCAAGGTGCTGTGCATTAAGTTTTGATTTTTTGTACTCTGTTAGGCGGTTCTGTGGCAAGCAGAGCCGCTTTTTTTTGGTATGATGTTAGATTAGTTTTGATGGGCGATCGCCCTTAAATCTACTAGAGACTTATGGCATAAATCTTCGATCGGTCAACCGCAGATGTCAGGCAGATAAACACAGATTAACGCAGATAATTTCCTGATTATTTTCCACTGCATGGAATCTTGTCTTATACCAAATCCGGGTTTGTTACCCCCTTTATAATGAGCAGGAGCGTAGGGTGCGTCGCCACGAATAATTCTCGCGCTTAAACCGAGATTAAACGAGCGACGCACCATACAATTTATAACGGGGAT
>JAAUPF010000084.1 GCA_012034575.1 Richelia sp. CSU_2_1
GCTGTTGGGAGTGGGTAGAGTCTATGATGAGTTTAGTTCGTAATAAGCAGTCATTTTACCGGAGGGGGCTAAGAGCTAGAAAGCTGATGGAGCAACCGCTTTAGCCGCGTTGTCGCCCCCTGAAGCCCGCGACACTCGTGGTGACGGTGGATGTCGCCCCAGAACCGTTGTTGTTGCCCGGTAAAGGGTCTGGGGTGTCGGAACTGCTGCTGGCGGTGTTGGCGATCGTCCCGGTGGCGGGTACTGTTAAACTGACGGTTCTGGTAGTGCTGGCCGCGCTGGCTAAGGATGCGATCGGCGGCCATGTCACAATGCCTGTAGCTGAGTTGTACGTTCCTCCGTCGGATATGCTAACTCCTGTCAAACCGGGAATGATGCTGTCGGCGATCGCAACGTTGGCGGCGGGACTCGGCCCGTTGTTAGTGGAAGTAATTGTGTAGGTGGCGATCGCTCCGGGGGCGGCGCTGGCGGGGCCGGTTTTGACTGTCGCTACATCCGCGCTGGTGGTAAATGTGGTAGTAACGGTGGATGAAGGCCCGGAACCGTTGTTGTTTCCCGGAGTCGGATCGGCGGTATCTGAGGTACTGCGGGCGGTGTTGGTGAGGGTAATGCTGGCGGGTACTGTCACGCTGACGGTTCTGCTGGCGCTGGAGGCGCTGGCGAGTTCGGCGATCGCGGGAAATGTCACAATGCCTGTAACCGGGTTGTACGTGCCGTTGTTGGAAGCGCTGACTCCTGTCAAGCCGGGAATCAGGCTGTCGGTGATGGTGACGTTGGCGGCGGGACTCGGCCCGCTGTTGCTGGCGGTAATTGTATAGGTGACAGTCGATCCGACGGTAGCTGTGGCGGGGCCTGTTTTGGCGGTAACTACGTCGGCGCTGGCGGTGTTTTGGGAGATTGCTGTAGTGACTTGCGATCCGGGCGTGCTACCGCTGTTGTTCGCCGGTATGGGGTCGATCGTGCTGGAACTGCTGTAGGCAATATTTGTTATCGAGCCGAGGTTTGCCGGCACCGCTACAGTTAGAGTGCGGGTGATGCTTTCTCCCACAGCTAAAGTGGCTACAGTCGGCCAAGTAACTACTCTGGTTGTGGGGTTGAAACTGCCGCCGCCTTCTGCACTGTTGAAGGTTGCACCGGTGGGCAACCGATCTTGAATTATGATGTTTTGAGCTGGATTCGGTCCGTTATTTCGAGTAGTAATCGTGTAAGTAATGCTGCTGCCGGCTGCTGCAATTGTGGGGCCTGTTTTTGTTGTGGCAATATCTGCTTGAGTCAGCGGGGTATCTATGGTTTCGATCGACAGCGTGCGCACGTCGTGAATGTTGGTTGCGTCTCCCGTTGAACCAGCAAAGCCAAATTTGAAAGTAGGCGGTACTGGTCCGTTTGCATTGGCTAAATTAGGAATGTCAATTAAAGTTTCGCCCGGATCTGAAAAGGAGCCGTTATTGTCGATATCAAAGTTAACTGTAAGGCGATTTGGCGTTGCAGAAGTGGGCGGCTGCAAAATAATTTGCACTCTTCTGCGGGCTTGTTCGCGGTTGCTGGTAATCGGGTTGATCGGCCCGTTTGGAGGCAGGGGATTGACAATATCGCGAATATTATCTACTCCTCCCGGCAGGATTGTAGAAGTTAGAAACTGATATCTTGTAGCTTCGCGACCTCGCAACGTTACAGAGTCTTCGATCGTTCCGGAAATCCCGCCTACGCGCCCTTGAGTGGGATTGGAAAAATTGCCAAATTCATCAAATCCAATTCCTAAATAACCTCCCACTAAGCCTGGGGTATTTGTATCTGTGTTTTGGGCATATCCTAAAGAACCTCCGTAGCCTCCGGCTTGTGTGGGTGTAGCCGTACCGTCGATCAAAAAGAAACTCGTACCGTCTCCTGTCGGGTTATTGACAAATGGTGAAGTTCCGCCGTAGGCAAATATGTCAAAGATAATTTTAATGCCGCTGGTGGATGGAATCGGATTGTTGTAGATAACAAAGGTTGATTGATTCCCTTGATTTGATGTCAATCTTAAAGCCCCGTTGCCCGGATCGTCGATGTTCAAACCCGGAAATATTCCCGATCCGGTTCCTGATGTTAAGGCCGGACTTTGCGAGGTACCGTTAATTCCAAATATCCAAGGTCCGACTAGATTGGCATTTTGAAAAGTTTCGTCTACTAAGGTGGCGAGAACGCTACTGTAAGTTGCTAGGGTTTGTGAAGTGAATGCTATTGCGGCTTTTACTTGTCCTGCGGTTACGTTTAACTGCCAGTTGCCTCCTAATTTTTGACTGCCAATTAGATTGTTTGATGCTGCAATGTTGGCACCTGTTAATTCTCTCAACTGCTGCAGGAAAGCTGCACCGGATTTGCTCGCCCCTGCCCTGCAAGCTAATAATAAAATATCGCCGGTTCCCTTGAAGGAATGACGCCACTGTTGCAACTGCCGATCGTACTTTTGCAGGTTTTGAACGGTAAGTGCTGTTGAACCCAGTTGCACCCAACCCGGCCGCCCGTGGGTTACTATTTGCAGGCTGGAAATGGCGGTGCGATCGGCTAGAATTTGAGTAATTTGTTCGACTCCATCGGTTGCGGCATCGAGTACAATTACCTCTGTTTCTGGTAAAACTCCGCTAGCTAGATGCTGGTAGTTTTCTACCCTCGAATCGATGCAAACTAAATGTTTTTTTTGGATGCTATTTGTGGTAAAATTGGCAGGTATAAAAGCGTGCCGTTTGAAGGACAGATTAATTGCTAAAAGTTGCGAATTAAAAGCATACTTTATGCAGTTATTGCTGCTGCGATCGTCCCTTATTTTCTGCGTTTGGTTGTCCGAGTAGTTGCACCCAAGTTTTTTTTGCATAAAATAAATGCCTCCCTAAGCTGTTAACTGTAAATCCGATCCCGTCAAGTTCGCATCGCAATTTTTTCTTTCTATTAAGCGAACTTTTTTAAGTAAGTCTTGTAGTTTCTATTAACTGCGAAGTTTTAACAGCAAACATCTTCCTCTGGTAACATTTACTTAACCCAAATGAAATTTGTCTGTCGGTGGCAATTTAATGCTATTCTCGATCGTTAATTTTTAATTTTCGATCGTCCATTACTGATGCTATGATGAGACGAGTTACAATCTGAAGGTTTGAAGCTCACCTACAGTTGCATTGCTTTTTTAGAAATAATAGAAAAAACTGGGTCGATCGAGCAAATATTCGAGCGATCGTATCCTATCATTGGGAACGCTCAGAAGTCTTGCGGTTTCTCCACGAAAGAATCCCCAACTATAATCTCCGATCTAGTTGGGGTGCTCTCAAGCTGGAAAAAGTCTAAGTCTGTGTATAACCCTGAATATTTTCCAGTTCAAACTGCTGCAAAATACTGGCAGCTTTCTTAGTCAAATCCTCAGAACCTTTAACAGCTACCAAATATTTGCCAGCCTCCAAACGGTTGCGATAAGGCAAAGCATCGCCGCTACCAAAAGCCATGCCTCCAGAACCCCCAACTACAACAGAACCCATCGCACCGGAAATCGCGCCCAGCAAACCTCCAATCAAGTGATTGCCAATTTCGCCAGCAAATTCAAAAGTTTTCAAATCGGTAATCAGGCTGAAAGTACAGCCGGCAAAAAAGCCGAAGGGAACCAGCCAAATAGCCATGAGTTTAGCTTGTTTTTTGGCTTCTTGAGTGGGGTCGATCAAGCCAAATTCATCGGCAGTTTTGTAGCCCCGGCCTAAAATGCTGACTTGCTTCATCGGCAATCCTTCTTTTTCTAAGGCACAGTAGGCAGATTCGGCTGCAATTCGATCGGACAGTACGGCAATAAGATAATTCATTAGAAACAATTCCTGATAGTTAGACTCGATCGGCAAAAGTCTATTATAGCTCGAATTGAACCAGCACGACATAGGTCAATTGGGGCGCAGAGAGACTTTTAGTTAAATCTATTTTTAAACGCCTTCAATGCAATGACTTTTAGTTAAATATTCGATCGTGCTTCCAACTCCGGTACATTCTCGCGCCGATCGAAGATCGTCAACTACCTTTTAAACAGTAACAGATTTCCTCAAACTCTAGATCGATCGGCCTCAATTTTGTCCATTTTTTTTGCGAGATTCGTTGTTTGTCAAAAACCAAACAGCCACATCCAGATCGGGATAGTTAATAACAAAGTAACGCAGCCGATTGCTACTGTTGTCACTGCTAGTTCGCGATCGAGATTGAATGTTTCTGCCAGCAAAGTAGTGCCAAAAGCCGGCGGCATTGCCATTTGTAAAACTAATAACAATCTCGCCGGTCCTGTCACGCCGAAAAACATCAATCCCGTACCGACTACTAAAGGAGTCAAAAACATTTTAATTGCCAAGCAAGTTAATCCTTGTTTGAGATTTCGCAAAGAAGTTAATTTGCTAAGTTGCATCCCGATCGTAATTAATGATAAAGTAATAACAGTCCAAGCTCCTGTTTGTATTATTTTTTCTATCTGTGCTGGCAGAGGCAAACTGCGCGATACAAATCCTATACCAAAAGCCCAGAGGGATGGATTTTTTAATATTGCCAGCACCGCAACGAATTTGCCCCGGCTTTGGGTGCTGTTACCATAATGAGATGCTAGGGCAATTCCTAATACGTTAAGTCCCATTCCCGTTCCCAGCAAATCGTAAAACAAAGCCCACGCAAACAAATCGGAACCTAATAAAGATAAGATGACTGGGATGCCTAAAAATCCCGTGTTGCCAACCATCATTGCTAACAAAAAACTGCCTTGCGTTCGCTGACTCCAAGAGGTTTTTATTTCTGGAATATTTTGGGCGATCGCACCTTTTGGTTCCAATTGATTGACGTATTCTATGCCGCGTGAAATCGCCCTCAGTCGTTCTTCGGTTACTCCTAAATCTATCCAAATCCAAGCTAAGCCTGCGCCTACTAATATAGCAATCCATGCAGTTAGCGGCGCAATAAAAATAGCGCCGGACAAATTAGCCCGCCGCATGAATGCTAGGATGCTAAATGGCGTACCAAAGAAGAAGAGAAATTTGGCTAAATAAGTTGCAGAGTTTTTTGGCAACAGGCGGCCGAGAATGAAGCCGGATAAAACTCCTCCAATTAGACGAATATAAAGTTGAATTAGCGGGTTTTCCAGATTTAGCATATTTATCTGCAGCCTTTCTCAGTAACATATAGAATTGGTAATTGGTAATTGGCAATTGGGAGTTAGGAATTCAGTTAAAACCGACTGTCAAGCAAAATTGTCGAAAACAAGATACTTGTTGAACAAAGGAATTAAAATCGATCCAGCATTTGATATTAATTGAAAATTTTACTACTGTACGTTCCAACCGCCATCAACTAACAAGGCGTGACCTGTAATGTAGCTGCTGGCTGCTGTTGACAAAAACAGCACCGGTGCTACTATTTCCGATGTTGCTGCAAACCTTTTCAGAGGAGTACGACAGATAATATCTTCAAACAAAATGGGGTCATTTTTCACGGCAGCTACTAAGGGAGTATCGACAAAACCCGGACACACAGCATTGACTGTAATGTTGTAAGGTGCCAGTGCCAAAGCAAAGGATTTCGTAAGCGAAATTAAACCTGCTTTGCTTGCTGAATATGGGGCTAGAGAAAATTTTCCCGCACCGTCCCAGGTAATAATTCCCATCATGGAACTGATGTTAACTATTTTGCCGGAAGCGTTTATTTTCATCCGTTCTGATACTTTTTGAGTCATGAAAAAAACTGACTTTAAATTAACATCTAATATTTTGTCCCATTCTTCAGGAGTGTAGTCTTCAATTGGTTTGCGGGTGTTGACTCCCAAGCAATTAATTAGAATGTCTGTGCGATGCCATTGGGCTTCAGTTAAAGCGATCGTGCGTTCGATTTCCTCCAATTTAGTTAAATCTGCTGTAATTATCAGGGGTTGGTATTTTGCCCCAGCAAAAACCGATTTTACAGTTTCCGAATCTTGTTCTTTAGCATCGATCGCTACTACTTTAGCACCGAGTTGGGCAAAGGTTTTTGCCAGATCTAATCCAATGCCTCCGGCGGCACCTGTAATTATTGCAATTTTGTCTTCTACACTGTACATAAGTTATCAGAATGGGTAATTGGTAATTGGTAATGGGTAATTGGTAATTGGTAAATTATTGCACAGTCTCAGGGTGAAGCATATGCCTGCCGGCAGGCTACGCCAACGGGTATAAAACATGAAACTTATTGCAGATCTTATCGCCCGAATGCTTCACCCCTACAGTTATACAAAACAATTATATATAACCGCTGCTACTAATGGGAATTCGACTGTCAACTTGCAACCGCAGATGAAGGCAGATCGACGCAGATAAACGCAGATAAATTCGCTCGACTGTCAACTGTCAACTGTCAACTGTCAACTATTTACAGCCAAGGTGATTCTGGATCTTGAATTAAAAACTTTCCTCCGCTAATTTCTAAGTCTGTACCGGTGATATACGAGGCAGCATTGGATGCTAAAAATAACACTCCATTAGCTATTTCTTCAGTTGTGCCGAATCGGTGCAAGCTGATATCATTAATTAATTGCTCTTGCTTGCGATCGATCGCGGGTGCGGACATTCTTGTCGGAATCATTCCCGGCATAAAACCGTTGACGCGAATTCCAAAGGGTGCCCATTCCGCAGCCATGCACTTTGTCAGCATCTGCAAGGCTGATTTTGAAGCTGCATAAATTCCGCAATTGCCGGCCGCAATTTTGGCAGCAAATGATGAGGCATTAATAATTACTCCCCCACCATTTTTTTTCATGTGTCTCGCAAATAATTGCGACAAAAAGAAAGTATGTTTGAGATTGATATCCATGATATAATGCCAATCATTTTCGTCGCATTCAATCAGAGGCGTATTTTTTAGAACTCCCGCATTATTGACAAGAATGTCGGCTCGATTTCCCGATGATTCAAACTCAGTCAGCCAATTGGTAAATGCGGCGCGATCGCCAATATCTGCCTGCAATAAAATTAATCGATCTCCGGCAATATCTGGCAAGCTAATAGAGGGCGGATCTTGGCGGTACACGGCAACAACCCGACACTGATTGCTAAGAAATGCTTGGACGATCGTCTCGCCAATTCCTCTATTAGATCCGGTAATCACCGCTGTTTTACCTGCTAAGTCAGGATATTTTATAAATTGATTTTCCATTAAAATAAACGCTGTAATTGTTAGCTAAAACTGAGCGCGATCGAGCTTACATTTTTCTTAATTGCCGGTCGGCCTGCGCCGACCTGATTCTTAAGTCGGCGCAGGCGACTTTGTGCGTGTAGTAGCGGTTTCAACCGCCGAGTTATTTGTCGAGTTATTTACCGAGTTATTTAGGTAAGTTTTGCCACATCTTTTAAAAAATCATAAACCCTTGAAGAATACCCCCATTCAGTGTCATACCATAAAGAAATTCTTGCCTGACTGCCAGCAGTATCGATCCAATGATGGTCGATAATGAATGAATAAGGCGAGGCTAAATGGTCGATCGACACGCATCTTTCCTGAGAATACAGTCCGATACCAGCCCATATTGTATCGCACCATTCCGCTAAAGTTGACTGCAACAACTGTTTGCTTACTGCTTCTTCAAATACGAGATGCAGGTTGGCATTAGCGACAGCGTTTGTCGGGACGCGGAAAGACATGGCTGCTATTCGATCTTTGCTGTTAGGAAAATATTCTCGCATTATATCTTCAAGGGAAGTAGTTTTAGGAATTAAATTATTCTGACTGGCGCGACCTAGTTCTAAATCGCGACTAGGCGATTTGCCGTCCAGTAAGTTTTGATTGCTGAGATAAGGATGCAGGGTAACAATCGATGCCGATTTAATTGTATAAGCGGTAGCAAGCTGTTTGTAAATCGGCAAAACTGCATTGGCATCGCAGGTTCCCAGGAAAACTATTTTACCGATAATTAATGCACTTCGCTCTTGGGTGCCGTAAATGTATGTTTGCGATCGCCTGTTGGCTGGATAATTAGTGAATGCGGTGCGAAAAGGACAATGTTTGAGAAATTCTAGCTTAGCATCGAGATTGCTCGTATCTCCGCTAGCATCTACCAAGACATCGATATCTAACCCATCAGCAAACGGCAGATTTGTCAAGTCACCGACTTGCAATATTTCGATCGGTTTTCCGCTGACAAATAGTTGATTTTCGATTAATTCTACACTTTGTTGCAGTACGCCGTAAATCGAGTCATATTTGCACAAATAGGCAATTTCTTTTAGTGTTAAATAACAATCGTCGATCGCCACAATCTCGATCGCTGGATCTTGCAGGCAAATGCGAAATAATGCGCGGCCGATGCGGCCGAAGCCGTTAATAGCTACTCTCAGGATTTTGGTTTTGCCGGATGCTGCAGTCATGTTTAAAAATTTTTCTATTGTTGATATTGCCCCTGTTTTTAAGAGGGGGATTTTTGGCTTGCAGATGCGCCGCCATCCACCAGGTATTAACCGATGCGAAATAAAGGGCAAATCTCTACGACACTTGCAACCTTTGGAAAGGCCTCAAGACAGCAGTGATTCCCAAGCGTAAGTTCCCGAGTGCACCGCAGTACCTCATCTTAATTTACGGCAGAAAAACCTAATTTCAGGATGAAGTTAAAACTATAGGTAGCCTTGAGTTTCAAAGTTCCTAAGCTGCTTGACAGTTATAGTAATTCTCTCTTAAGTGAGGTACAAGCTCGATCGATTACCAATTACCAATTACCAATTACCAATTACCAATTACCAATTACAAACCCCCGCAATCTACCTTATATTATTGAGAAAGGCTATTATTCTAATATAATGGAAATGGCAGCGTAATATGTAAAATTTATGCGACAATTATTTCGAGCGATCGCGCGTCCGTCTCTCATCGCGCTGTTTGCTATATTTATGCTCAGTTTGTTTGTTGCTTGTCACAGCAACCCTCAGTCAACAACTCAAGCTTCTAGCAACGATTCCCAGCTTCGCATTTGGTGGAGTCAAGGCTTTCTCCCCCTAGAAAATGAAGCTATTCAAAAGATTGTTTCAGATTGGCAAAACAAGAGCGGCAGCAAAGCCGAATTGACTCTATTTACTAACGATGTGTTAATGAAAGAGGTAAAAATTGCCTTGGAAGCAGGGAAACCACCCGATCTTTTGTTCGCCCGCACGATCGACTATACCCTGCTGCCCCGTCTGGCATGGGACAACAAATTAACAGATGTTTCTGATGTCCTTGAACCTGTAAAAAACACCTACATTCCCAATGCTTTAGCAGCAGTTTCCTATCAAAATAAGATCGCCCAAAAACGCAGCTACTATGCAGTGCCGATCGCCCAACAAACCGCTCACATTCATTACTGGAAAAGCTCGATCGAAATGGCAGGTTTTAACAGCAAAGACATCCCTCAGAATTGGGATAGTTTTTGGCAATTTTGGCAAAAAGTGCAGCTAGCATTGCGCCAAAAAGGACAAAAAGATATCTTTGGAGTTGGTTTAACCCTGTCGCCTACTGCTAGCGATACGTTCTTTGAATTTGAATATTTTCTAGCAGCTTACAATGCCAAATTGATAGACGAAAATGGCCGGCTTTTGCTCGATAACTCCAAAGTCCGTCAGGGAGTTATTGCTGCCTTAAAAGATTTCACTCGCCCTTACAAAGACGGATATAATGCTCCTGAAGCAGCGGAATGGACGGACACCGACAATAATATTGCTTTTCTTAACAGCGAAGTAGTAATGGTTGCCAATCCCTCGCTTTCGATACCAGTTACCCAGCGAGAAGATCCTGATGTTTACCGCGATCGAATCGTCACGCCAAAATGGCCGCAAAAGCCAGACGGAACCGAACTTACAGACTTATCAGCAGTAAAACAAATCGCTTTATTCGAGTCATCTAAATACAAAAAAGAAGCTAAAGATTTCTTGTCTTACTTGATTGAGCCCCAGATTTTAGATGCCTACCTGCAAAGTTCTGGCTCGAGCTTTTTTCCCGTGATGCAGCAGCTACTTGATGAACCTTTTTGGCAGGGAACTAATCCTAAAGATCCGCACATTGCAGCCGCAGCCAAGCAACTCCAGCGAACTCGCCAATTTTACACAGTTTTCAACCCAGCTTACGGCGAAGTCCAATCGCAAAATGTGTGGGGCAAAGCCCTTAAAAGCATTGTCAAAGATGGTTTATCGCCGGAACAAGCGGCCGATCGAGCTATAAAAGAAATCGAGCAAATTTTTGCTAATTGGAAGTAAGATAGAAGGGCTTTCTGTAGTGAGGTATTTTATAATTTGAAATAGTCCAACAGGCCGGCAGGGAATCAATTCCCTACCTCATAGCGAAAGTCCTCTGAAGAGGACTGTAGAATGTGCTTAAAAATGGTTTTTTTTGTAAACTAAAACCGCTGAAAAATATTAATCCCCAGTCCTCTTTAGAGGACTTTAGCTATGAGACAGGGGCGAAGCGAAGCGGAGGGTTTCAACCCCTGTCGGACTCCGGATGTGACCAGAGGACTGAAGAAGATATTACTCAACTGAGAAATGCTGTGTATCAACTTCCACTAATTAAACTAAACTGCTAATCAACCGCAGGAGAAATAAAAAATGAAATTCTTGAGGAAAAGCTTGCTGTCTCAGCTTGTAAGTTACTTTTTTTTACTGTCCCTAGTAACTGTAAGTATTGTAGCAGTTGCTGCTTACGTTCGAGCTAGAGATGCCCTGCAAAAATCAGTTGTCGATCGACTTGATGTTGCTACTTCACTTAAAGAATATCAGTTAAATGAATGGGTTAACAATCAGCGTCAAGATGTGCTGTTAATAGCTGCAATGCCAGAAGTGCGATCGCAAGCAGCAATGCTTTTAAAACTCAGAAATTCTCGCAACAACTCGGAATCCGACCCGCAATCTGCGATCGAACCTGGCACTCAATCTGCTGAAGTAGCTCAACTGCAAAACCAACTAAAAACCTTGGGATACTACAGCGGAACGGCAGACGGTTTTTATGGAGAAACCACGCAAGCGGCTATTTCTAAGTTAAAAGATGCTGTCAGTTTAGCAGCAGGCAATGCCGCGATTCTCGACAGTTGGAACAGTTTAAAATCTTACACCACTATTGCTGAATTCTTCTCAGATTTAGCGGCGGTAAAGCCAGATATGCAAGAAATTTTTATTACTACTAAAGGCGGCATTGTTGTCTTCTCAACAGACAAATCTAAAATAGGTAAATACCTGCCCCTAGGCGATCCTACAACCTTCTTCACTCGCGAAGGTGCGGATACAGTTATTCCTAACTTTTATACCTCGCGGCGTACTGGCAAACCAGTTATTACTTTCGCTACTCCTCTACTGGATTTAACCGGCCAGCGGATCGGCGTTGTCGCGGTTAATTTAAATTTGGATCGAGTTGATGCTTTGATTCGAGAACGCACTGGTTTGGGCAAAAGTGGCGAAACTTATTTAGTAGGAAGATCCGGTATTAGAAATGTGTTTATCTCAGGAGAAAAATTGGGAGTTAAAGAATTCTCTGAAGGTGTTAGCAGTTTTGGGATTGATACGGCCGTTAAAGGTATTAGTGGCACGGGAGTTTATATAAATTATAAGGGAGTTCCGGCGATCGGCAGCTACCGCTGGTTGAGCCAGCAGGGCGTGGTATTAATAGCAGAAATGAGTCAAGATGAAGCCTTTGAACCTGCCAACCGACTAGCCAGAGAAATTTTGTTGATTGGATTGAGTTCGGCAGGCGTTTTATTGACAGCAGTTTATCTAATTTCTCGCCGAATTACGCTGCCGCTTTTGAATATTGCTGGGGCAGCGATCGAAGTTGCTAGCGGCAATCTTAATGCCAGAGCTTCGGTCTTTACTGAAGACGAAATCGGCATTTTGGGAGCAGCTTTCAACCAAATGACCGGGCAACTGAAACGATCGAATGAGGAACTGTCAAATTACAGCCAAACTCTCGAACAGCGAGTAGCAGCAGCTACGACAGAACTGCAAGATACTCTCAGCTATTTAACTTCAATTATCGATACGATCGCTGACGGATTGTTGGTCACAAATGTTAGTGGCAGGATTTCTCGATTTAACCCAGCTTTATCGCAGATGTTCGACCTGCAAAACATTGACATTAACGGTCAATTTACTGAGGAAATATTCGGCAGTGCAGTGTCCGACTTAATAGCTAATACAATGCAGCCTCCCCGCACAGTTTGTACTGTAGAATTATCGCTAACGGGTGACAGATTTGCTAAAGCTTCAGCAGTTGCTATCCTAAAACAAGCGCCCTCAGATGGCGAGGAGCCAATCTACATCGGTTCGGTGGTTTTAATTAGAGATATTACTGCGGAAAAAGAAATCGATCGCATGAAAACAGATTTCATTTCTACGGTTTCCCACGAACTTCGCACTCCCCTAACTTCCGTCCTCGGTTTTGCTAAATTAATCCACAAGAAACTTGAAGAAAACATATTTCCGATCGTCCATACAGAAGACAAAAAAGTTAAGCGGGCTGTCAAACAAGTCGGAGAAAACTTGAATATAATTCTCGCCGAAGGCAAACGCCTCACCGATTTAATCAACGACCTGTTAGATCTTGCCAAAATGGAGGCAGGGAAGATAGATTGGAAGATAGAGTCGTTAACGGTGCATGAGTTGCTCGATCGAGCAACAGCAGCAACTTCAATTTTGTTTGAACAAAAAGGGTTGCAGCTAATTCAAGAAATAGAAGAAGGATTACCCGAGTTTGCGGGCGATCGCGACAGATTGATTCAGGTGGCGATCAATTTAATTTCCAATTCGGTAAAATTTACTGATATCGGTTCTGTCACCTGTAAAGCTAATAGGATAGGCAGCGAAATCAAGATTAGCATCATTGATACAGGTATGGGCATTGCAGAAGCAGACCAACCCAAGGTGTTTGAAAAATTTAAGCAAGTGGGCGATACCCTGACAGACAAGCCGAAAGGTACGGGTTTGGGGCTGCCGATTTGCAAACAAATTGTCGAACATCACGGCGGCAGAATTTGGGTAGAAAGTGAGTTTGGCAAGGGCAGTACCTTTTCCTTTACTCTGCCCTTGGAAGTTGCCGCAGAATCGGAAGTTAACATTACCAAAGTCGAGATAAATACGTTTATAGAACAGTTGAAAGAACAAGTATCCCAGACTCCACCGACAGTTGTCAGTCACAAAAAAACTATTATGGTTGTGGATGACGACGCCAACATCCGCCAACTTTTGAGGCAGCAATTGGAGACAGAAGGTTACGCGGTTAAAGAAGCCAAAAGCGGCAGAGAAGCAGTTACAGAAGTAAAAAAAGCACCTCCTGACTTGATAATTTTAGATGTTTTGATGCCGGATATGAACGGTTTTGACGTGGCGGCAATTCTCAAAAATGACCCGATGACGGCTAGCATTCCGATCGCGATTAATTCGGGCATGGAAGATAAAGAACGCGGTTATCGAATTGGGGTCGATCGGTATTTTATTAAATCAAGCGATAGCGAAGTTATGCTTGAGGAAATTAGCTTGCTGCTGTCTCAAGGCACTTCTAAGAAAAAAGTTTTAATTGTGGATGAAAATGCCTCAGATGCCAAAACTTTAGCTGATGCCTTGAAAACTAGAGGATATAGCGTGACAGAAGTCCTCACGGGTGAAGAGTTTAGGAATAAGGTAATGTCGGTCAAACCAGATATGATAATTGCTAATGCTGATGTTTGGCAGAAGTCAGAAATTTTTCAATCTTTGCGATTTGAAAAAGATCTGGAAAATACTTTCTTCCTGATGTTAGGAGAAAAAGCAGCCGATACTTCTATTCAGGCAGACGGACAAACCAATGAGTAAAATTAATCTGAAACGCCTTGTTTCTCAACCAGAAGTATCATCTCTGATCCGCGAAATTCTCAACGATAGCGACGCATCTGTCACCATTCAAGCTGCTGACGGCACAATTTTGATGGGCGACTTGGCTGCGCCTGTGTTGCCTCAATATCAAGTGAAATTAGGCAGCGAAGTTCTAGGATGGGTAGCTGGCAGTTGTGCGGCTGCGATCGCATCTTTACTTTCTTATTTAGCAAGTCAAGAACAAGAGAAAAAAGCTTTGGGCAAGGAAGTATTGGACAAGTACCGAGAAATTAACTTGCTTTACTCTCTTTCTAACCAACTGACTGCCTGTTTGGACGTGAAAGAAATTGCTAAATTAGTAATTTATGAAGCTCAAAGAATTATTAAAGCTACGAATATTTACCTGCTGCTATTAACTGCTAACAACCAACCAGAAATTGCGGGGTATTGGGGCGAAGCTAGCGAAAATAAAATTACATTCATTCCCGGCAGAGGTATCGTAGGCAGCGTGCTGGTTTCCCAGAATGCAGAAATAGTCAACGATGTTCTCAGCGATGCGAGATTTGTTCCGGGCGAAGTGCAAATTAGTTCTTTGATTTGCACTCCTCTCAAAACTCAAAATGGGGCGATCGGCGTAATTACTATTAGCAGCAAGCAACCAGTTAATTATACTGCCCAAGACTTGAAGTTTGCTATGGGTCTTGCTTCTCTAGCATCGGCGGCAATTGAAAATGCACTGCTGCACGAACATAAGCTGCAAGAAGCCAGGATTAAAAGTCAATTGGAACGCTATATCCCGCCGCAATTGGTAAATGCAATTATTGAAAATGACGCAGAGATTTCCTTGGCACCTACGAGAAAAAGCATTGCAATTTTATTCTCTGATATTCGAGGTTTTACTACTAAATGCGAGGAACTGCCCCCCGAAACGATCGTCGGCTATTTGAACGAGTATTTTACTCACATGGTAGATGTGATTTTCAGTCATGAAGGGACGGTAAATAAGTTTGTAGGAGATATGATTGTCGCGATGTTCGGCGCACCTGCTAAACTGATGGATAATGAGAAACAAGCGATCGCGGCTGCCATCGAGATGCAAATGCGACTGAGAACTATTCCCGTTGCTTGGATTAGAGAAAACTTTTTGACAGGTATTGGGATTTCTTCGGGCGAAGTAGTCATCGGCAACATCGGATCGCCGCAGCATTTAGATTATACCGCGATCGGCGATGAAGTCAATTTAGCATCGCGGCTGCAAGGTATTGCCAAAGGCGGACAAATTCTCGTCAGCCGCAGCGTCTGCGAAGTAACGAAGGACGTTTTTAGCTATCGGGAATTCGGCAGCATTACTGTGAAAGGCAAACGTAAAAGTGTAGAGGTTTTTGAGGTAATATATTAGGTAAGGGCTGGAGAGTTTTGAGTTTTGAATTTTGAGTTTTGAGTTTTGAGGTGTCAACTGTCAACTGCCAGCCTGTATGCTGTCAACTGTCAACTGTCAACTGTCAACTGTCAACTGTCAATTACAGCTAAAATGGTGCAAAAAATATTAATTGTGGATGACGAACCTCATATAAGGTTGCTGCTGTTGCAAACTTTAGAAGAACTTGAAGATGAGGGAGTAGAATTAATCACTGCCGAAAATGGAGAAATTGCCCTAGAAAAAATTCAATCCGATCGACCAAACCTCGTATTTCTCGATGTGATGATGCCGAAAATGAGCGGTTTTGATGTTTGCCACCGCGTCAAGAATGTTCTCGATCTCAAGGACGTTTATATTATTATGCTGACGGCTAAGGGTCAAGAATTTGACAAACAAAAAGCTAAGGAAATGGGCGCAGATTTATATTTAACTAAACCTTTTGACCCCGACGAAGTGTTGGAAAAAGCGCAAAAAATTTTAGGTTTTTGACATGGTTGAATCCAGGCAGCCAAATTCAGCAAAATTTCAGGCAATTAGATATTTGCCTAAGGACTGATTTACTCTCGCAGCAGGTATAAAAAAAAATCGATCGACCTGTAGGCGCGGGTTTTTCAACAGTCTGACAAGGCACAGAAAGGTTAAATAAACTCGTCCCCATCCCGCAAAAATGCCCCCGATCGATATTGGTACAATGTGTCAGTTCAAAGCGATATCGAGCAGCCGCAAGGCTTGCCCTATCCTGACAGTATTTCACGCCAGTATTTTACGTGAGAGTATTTCACTTGCAGCAGGCTGTGCTGCCACCGTACAGTATTTCACGCGATATTTCATCCGATCGCAAACAATAACACAGTTCGATCGCCCCTTAGCCTTAACTTTGGCAATCCGAAGCAAAGCCCTGGAACAGCACAACTAGCAAACCTAAAATCTTTTCCTCTAAAAACTGTCGGTCTTGACCGAATGCAGATACAATTCAAACTGCACAAAGGCAAGCTCGATCTGAGCGGTTAGATACTGCGATCGAATCCACGTCTCAACTTTGAGCTCGCCACCACTCGGTCTATTTTTAGTAGTTTCACTCAATTACTCGCTATGCCGAAAGTTCTAGTATCCGATCCGATCGATCGAGCCGGACTTGATATCCTATCTCAAGTCGCTCAGGTAGACATAAAAACTGGTTTGCCAGCAGCAGAACTGGTACGAATTATTCCAGATTACGACGCTTTAATGATCCGCTCCGGCACTCAAGTTACCAAAGAAATCATTGAAGCGGCCAATGCCTTGAAAATTATTGGCAGAGCCGGCGTCGGGGTAGACAATGTAGATGTACCCGCAGCCACCCGCAAAGGCATTGTCGTCGTCAATTCTCCCGAAGGTAACACGATCGCCGCAGCCGAACACGCGATCGCTATGATGCTCTCGATGTCGCGCCACATCCCGGAAGCCAGCACATCTGTCAAAAGTGGTAAATGGGAACGCAACCGCTTCATGGGCGTGGAAGTCTACAAAAAAACCCTCGGCATCGTCGGCTTAGGCAAAATCGGCTCTCACCTCGCCACCGCAGCTAAAGCGATGGGCATGAAGTTGCTAGCCTACGATCCCTTCATTTCCACCGAAAGAGCCGAACAGTTGGGCTGCCGCTTGGTAGAACTCGATTTGCTGATGCGCGAATCCGACTACATTTCCCTGCACATCCCCAAAACCCCCGAAACCCTCCACCTGATTAACGCTGAAACCCTGGCGAAAATGAAGCCCACCGCCCGGATTATTAACTGTGCCCGAGGCGGCATCATCGACGAAGCAGCCCTCGCAGAAGCTATCAAAGCAGGGAAAATCGCCGGCGCAGCTTTGGACGTTTACGAACAAGAGCCGCTGGAAGCCGATTCGCCGCTGCGCGATGTCGGGCAGAATATCGTGCTGACGCCCCACTTGGGAGCCTCAACCGCCGAAGCTCAGGTGAATGTTGCCATCGACGTTGCCGAACAAATCCGCGACGTACTGTTGGGATTGCCCGCGCGATCGGCCGTTAACATACCGGGAATTTTCCCAGATTCGATCGAAAAACTCAAACCCTACCTCCAACTCGCCGAAACCCTAGGCAACCTCGTCAGCCAGCTAGCCGGAGGCCGAGTCGATTACCTCAACGTCCAACTGCAGGGCGAACTCGCCAGCAACCAAACCCAGCCCGTAGTCGTCGCAGCCCTCAAAGGATTGCTTTCTCAAGCCCTGCGCGAGCGCGTTAACTACGTCAACGCCAGCATCGAAGCCAAAGAACGGGGAATTCGCGTCGTCGAAACCCGAGACGCCTCAATTCGCGACTATACTGGCTCGTTGCACCTCTGTGCCAAAGGTAGCCTCGGCGAACACACCGTGACGGGTGCGGTGCTCGGCGACAGCGAAATTCGGATTACCAGCGTTGACGATTTCCCGATCAACGTTTCTCCCACCCACCATATGTTATTTACCCTGCACCGCGATATGCCGGGAATAATTGGCAAAATTGGTTCCCAATTGGGGAGTTTTAATGTCAATATTGCCAGTATGCAAGTAGGTCGCAAAATCGTGCGCGGTGATGCGGTGATGGTTCTGAGCCTGGATGACCCTCTGCCCGAGGGGATACTGGCCGAAATTATCAAAGTTCCAGGAATTCGAGATGCTTACACCGTAAATCTTTAAAGGATTTTAGATTTTGGGTTGCGATCTTGGGGAATGATAATTGGTAACGGGGAATTGGCAACACAGCGGAAATTTTGCGATCGAGTCAATCCCAAGTGCCAAGGCCTCAGTCTCCCGCCGCCAATCTAAAATCTCAAATCTCAAATTATTTACTGGGTTTGAGATTTTGGATTTTGAAGGCGGTGACTGATAATTGGTAGTCAGGAACTCAGGGCTAAAGCCACTGAGCTTGTAAGAAATTGCAAGCTGTTCTGACCAGACCCCTTTTAGGAGGAGACGTTATTTAGGTAACAAACCGGTGAATGCGACGCTAGTTTTCCGACGCCACTTGACGCCACTTGACGCCACTTGACGCCACTTGCTCAACTTGGGGAGGCCCCAAGACCGCAGTGGCTCCTCAACTTGGGGAGGCCCCAAGACCGCAGTGGCTCCTCCACTTGGGGAAACCCCAAGACCGCAGTGGCTTCTCTGTCATCTGCAATTAAACAGTTTTAAAGTCACGCTCAACAGTGTTGCAGGTCTAACAAGCCTTTATAACCGGTCGAAGCGAACATTACCCCGCAAGGGAGGCTCCGTCAGGAGCGAACATTATGCGTACAGGGTTGTAAGATTTGAGATGGTAATTGTCCCATCGAAAGTACATTACAAAAGTACACCAGATTGAACAACTCCAAGGCGGTAATGGAAAGATTCAAGGCGATTGAAATCGCTGGGTCGTTTTGCTCTCAGGTCTAAAGACTCGCTCGTTTCCCACTTACCGAGTTTTTTTATGAGTAATTGGTAATGGATAATTGGCAAAAAAGCAGGAATTTGCGCGATCGAGTCAGTCCCAACCACCAAGTTACCAGTCTCCCTCCACCAATCTAAAATCTCCAACCTAAAATCTAGAATCGTATGGCACATAGCTGGTGGGAAATTCGAGTTCTTTGCGATCCGGCCCTAGAAGATACCATTTTCTGGCGGCTGGAACTTTTCGGCTGTCGGGGAACTGCCAGCCAGATGAAGAGCAATTCTTGTTTGATGTCGGCTTACCTGCCGGAAGAAAAAGCCGGTTTGCTGGATTTAGCGGCCCTGTCTCTGTGGCTGCGGCAAGATGCCCTGTGTGCGGGCTTGCCATTACCGGCGATGCAGTGGGATTTGATCGAGGAGGAAGACTGGGCCAGCAGTTGGAAACAGCACTGGCAACCTCAAGAAATCGGCGATCGATTTTTAGTTTATCCGGCTTGGCTGCCGGTACCGCAACATTCCGATCGCATCATTTTGCGTTTAGATCCCGGAGTCGCCTTCGGTACGGGAGCTCACGCCACTACTCAACTGTGTCTGGAATCGCTGGAAATGCGCCTCGGTTTTGACGACAGCCAGTGCATAGTTGCCGATATCGGCTGCGGTTCGGGCATTTTGTCGATCGGCGCTGTTTTGCTGGGCGCTACAAAGGTTTATGCTTTGGATACCGATCCTTTGGCAGTGCGCTCTACAATCAGCAACAGGCAGCTCAACCGGGTTAAACAAGAGCAGTTGGTGGCAGAACTCGGCAGTATCGATCGCCTGAAAGAAATGGTAGAGGAGCCGATCGACGGTTTTACTTGCAACATTTTAGCAGAAGTAATCATCGATCTCATCCCGCAGTTCACGGAAATTAGCAAGCCGCATACTTGGGGAATTCTCAGTGGCATTTTGCTCGATCAAGCTAAGCCTATTGCCGACACTCTCGAACAGCACGGCTGGATCGTAGCTACTCTTTGGAAGCGCCAAGATTGGTGTTGTTTTAATATTCGGCGCAGCTAACAATCAGTTGACAGTTGACAGTTGACAGTTATGTTATCCGAATCCAAGCGTTTATGAAGCATGGATTTAGAGTCTGTTGATGAGTTCCTGAGTGTCCTAATCGATGTGGCGGTTGCTATAACTGACTCACTCGATCGGATTAATGAACGATCGAGATTAATTACTATATGAGCAAATAATTACGCCCGAGAAACTAAAGAACGAAGGTAAAAAAGTACATACATAATTAAATAAACAAAATTCACTAAAATCAACAATCCTTTACCCACATAAGAGTTAATTAAACCAAAAACATGATAAGATGACAGCATCACTAGCAACATTTCCACAAGAGAAATAATTGTTCCGTAATGATTTCGATCCCAATAAGAAAACGGACTGATAAAACGGTAATTGCTGAACGGAAAAAAGTGCCTGTGAGCGTCATCGTTATGCACTGGCAAATCTCCCAGAGAATGCAGAATCATGCTCAGACAAAGAATTTGCAAGCTTTGCCAGCCAAAATAGTAAGCAATTAGCCAGCCGATCGCCCCTAAAGGGATAGAATGAAACAAAGCAACAATATTTTGCACGGCAGGATCGTAGTATGCTTTTGACCAGATGGTAGCTTCCGGCAAGCGCGCAATGTATTTCGCCCAAAAGTAAAATAAAAATATCGGAATATCCGGCAAAATCCCGCCCGTAACTATGAGTAAATTCAACTCAGGGTGCTGGGCCTTGCCGAGAATTGCTAAATTAATAATTGCGTGACTTGGTGTATTCATGAGAAAAAATTGTACAATTAGTTTATAGTAAGAACTTTAGTCCTGTTGGAGAGGACTAAAGTCCTTACTACGAACTTACAAGAAAGGTTTAACTCGCTCGATCAACTGCGCCGCTTGTATTACTCCTTCAATGCGATCGACTTCAGCGCCATTTTTAAACAACACCAAAGTCGGCAAAGCATAAATGTGATGCTGCGACGCCAAATCTTCGTACTTATCCGAGTCAATTTTGACAACCATCAGCTTATCTTTTAACTGACCGCCCACCTGATCTAAAATCGGTGCCATCATCTGACAAGGCCCGCACCAAGTAGCATAAAAATCCACAAGTACGGGTACATCAGAGCTTGATAGCAACTCCTCAAAACTGCTGAACTGTTTTTGAACTGCCATAGGACAAAATAAATTTTTTTGGTTCTGGCTCGATTTTAGTGCAGAATTTTGTGAGCGTAGATTTCGAGGATACAATTATGGAATTATTGCCGGAGACATTTCAGAGATTGCGGGGTCAAGTTGCACTTGTTACTGGTGCGTCGCGGGGAATCGGTCGCGCCGTGGCTTTGGGTTTAGCAGCAGAGGGCGCGAAAGTAGCAGTGAACTACGCAAGTTCGAGCGCTGCTGCCGACGCGGCGGTAGCGGAAATTACTGCAGCCGGAGGAGAAGCTGTCGCCCTAGTAGCAGATGTCTCGAAGACTGAACAAGTAGATTTGCTCATCAATAATGTCATGGAAAAATGGGGGCGGATTGACATTTTGGTGAACAATGCGGGAATTACCCGCGATACTTTACTTTTGCGGATGAAGTTGGAAGATTGGCAAGCGGTAATTGACTTGAATTTAACGGGCGTATTTTTATGCGCGAAAGCAGCCAGCAAAATCATGCTGAAACAGCGCAGCGGCCGGATTATTAATATTGCTTCGGTGGCCGGTCAAATGGGAAATCCGGGTCAAGCTAATTATAGTGCGGCAAAAGCTGGCGTAATTGGGTTTACTAAAACTGTGGCGAAGGAGTTGGCGAGTCGCGGGATTACTGTGAATGCAGTTGCACCGGGTTTTATCACTACAGATATGACGAAGGATGTCAAATCTGATGATATTTTGAAATACATTCCTCTGGGAAGATACGGGGAAGTTGAGGAAGTTGCGGGGATGGTGAAGTTTTTGGCTGCGGATGCGGCGGCTGCTTATATTACGGGGCAAGTTTTTAATGTTGATGGGGGAATGGTGATGGCTTGAGCGTGATGAATGGAACCGCAGATGTAACTGCTGATGAACGCGGATGAACGCGGATATTTTGGTGTAGGGTGCGCACTGCGCACCTTACGGGATTGTGTTTTCAGGTTCACTTGGAAAAATCGCAAATAAATTATACGGATATCTTGACGCAAAAACCAGGTCTTTTACGAAAATAAAAGCTGGCTTACTTATCTTTCAGGCGTTTAGCCAGCAGACAATCCTCAAAGCTAAAGGATTCTTCATCTAAAAAGCTGGCGATTGCCATTTCGATCGTACTTTCGATCCCACATTCAAGTTGAGCAGACTTTTCCAACAGGGCAGCTTTGATGTAGTCAGGCAGATAATCGACTAACTGATGAATAGCTTCTGGGGAAAGGTGTTGCGCGGTGATAATTTTAGTCATTATTCTCTGGGGATTTTAACGTTGTACGGAGGATTTGGCGAGCTTCTTGTTGGATAGAATCGAGCATGATGAAGGGCGATCGTATTTGCCATATTTTATATCGATCGCTCTATTAATTACCGATAATTACCGATATCGATCTAAAATTCAGATTTAACTCCACCAGTTTCTCATCCAATTACGCACCGCTATATACAAAGCTCGAATTTTGTTGACAAAATCTTGCCAAATATTACTTGTTTTTACTTCAGAAACCTCCTCTATTTCCACAGGCAGCGGCGGCATTCCAACTACTTCATAAAGCGGGTATTCGCCACTCTTCCCCGGAATTTTAACTAATACGCGCCTGTTGACGATCGCCAGTTCTTTAACCTCTTCATAAGTCTCCTCGGAAATCAAAAAATTCGTTCCAACTTTCTTATTTGCAGATTCGATCCTGCTGGCTAAATTCACCGCATCTCCGATCGCAGTTACTGTCTGACTTTGAGTAGCCCCCAAATTTCCCACCACCGCCCACCCGCAGTGAACGCCGATTCCGATGCGCAAGCGGTGGTTGTATAAAGTTTCAAAATAAGGATTTAATTTCTCGATTTCCTCTAGCATTTCGATTCCCGCCCTGACAGCTTGGTGCGCTGCTTTTTCGGGATTCTCTAGTCCGAATAACGCCATAAAACCGTCGCCCATATAGTTGTTAATTATACCGCCGTTGCGGTTGATAACGTAACCCATTTTTTGGAAGTAGCGGTTTAAAACATAAATTACGTCGTAGGGCAGCAGCGATTCTGCAAAAGGGGTAAATCCTCGTATATCGGAAAATAAAATCGCAATTTTTTTCTCTTTACCTACAGGATTGGCAGTTGACTTTCCCGCCATTTGACTGTTAAATATTTCTAAATCTTCAGAGTCGATCGCCAGTCTCCGCAAAGTTACTTTTCCGCCTGCAATCTGCGTCTGACAAGCTAGCCGAACTTCGGGTTCTAAACGCAATTTTTTAGCTAATTCTACCTCTGGAGAAGTGCGGGGCGAGCAAAATTCCAAACCTTCAACAATCAATACCCGGCAAGTCGAACAACGGGCGCTGCCACCGCAGACGTGGGTGTGGGGAATGCCGGAACGCAGGGATGCTTCAAGAATGATATCGTCATCTTCGATCTCGATCGCGCGATCGTCCGGCAAATAATGAATGTGTGGCATGGCAGTTGACAGTTGACAGTTGACAGTTGACAGTTGACCTGGGAGGGTCTATCGATTACCAGTTCGCAATTACTAATTACCAATTACCAATCCCCAATCCCAAATCCCCAATCTAAAATTTAAAATCTAAAATAGATTTAGCACTCAGCCCCAGAGAGTGCTAAATTTTTTAGTGGAAGCGACAGGACACAACTTATGGTCAAAATAGTTTCATTCAGCGATAAATCCCGGCGGGCTCTGGAACGCGGCGTCAACCAACTCGCCGATGCCGTGCGCATCACCTTGGGTCCGAAAGGCCGCAACGTCCTTTTGGAAAAGAAATACGGTGCTCCTCAAATCGTCAATGACGGCATCACCGTCGCCCGAGATATCGAACTCGAAGACCCCTTAGAAAATACAGGCGCTCGTTTAATTCAAGAAGTCGCTGCTAAAACTAAAGATATCGCAGGTGACGGCACTACCACAGCCACAGTTTTAGCTCAAGCCCTCATCCGCGAAGGTATGAAAAATGTCGCAGCCGGGGCAAACCCAGTCGCCCTGCGCCGAGGCATCGACAAGACTATAGCTCATCTAGTCGCAGAAATTGAGAAAATGGCGAAGCCGGTGGAAGGTGCCGCCATCGCCCAAGTTGCTACCGTCTCGGCGGGCAATGATCCAGAAGTGGGCGACATGATTTTCCAAGCAATGGAAAAAGTCACCAAAGACGGCGTGATTACCGTGGAAGAGTCGAAGTCTCTGTCCACAGAATTGGAAGTTGTCGAAGGGATGCAGTACGATCGCGGGTATCTTTCCCCGTACTTTGTCACCAACCCCGATCGCATGGAAATCGAGTACGAAAACGCTCGTATCCTGATTACCGACAAAAAAATTAACGTCATTCAAGAGCTAATTCCCGTTCTCGAAAAAATCGCCCGCACCGGTCAACCCCTGCTAATTATCGCCGAAGATATTGAAGGGGAAGCTTTGGCAACTTTGGTAGTTAACAAAGCCCGTGGCGTTTTGAACGTGGCAGCTACCAAAGCCCCCGGATTTGGCGAGCGACGCAAAGCTATGCTGGAAGATATTGCCATTCTCACGGGCGGCCAACTGATTTCCGAAGAAGTCGGACTCAGCATCGATACTGCAACTTTGGAAATGCTGGGTACTGCCCGCAAAATTACGATCGACAAGGAAAACACTGTCATCGTAGCCGGCGACGAACACAAAGCTGACGTTCAAACCCGAATCGCGCAAATTCGCAAGCAGCTAGCAGCGACTGATTCGGAATACGACAAGGAAAAGTTGACCGAACGTATTGCTAAACTCGCCGGCGGTATTGCTGTAATTAAAGTGGGCGCGGCTACGGAAACCGAACTCAAAGACCGCAAATTGCGCATTGAAGATGCTCTCAATGCTACTAAAGCTGCCGTAGAAGAAGGTATTGTTCCTGGCGGTGGCACAACTTTGATTAGTTTGATTGCCAAGATTGAGGCTGTCAAAAGTACCCTGGATGCCGAAGAAAAAATTGGCGCTGATTTGCTGGCGAAAGCTTTGGAAGCGCCTTTGCGCCAAATCGCTGACAATTCTGGCGCTGAGGGTTCTGTGGTCGTTGCGGGCGTGCGCGCCAGCGATGCGAATGTCGGCTACAATGCTCTGACCGACAAGTATGAAGATATGATTGCCGCCGGGATTATCGACCCTGCTAAAGTAGTACGATCGGCCTTGCAAAATGCTGGTTCGATCGCCGGTATGGTGCTGACTACTGAAGCCCTAGTTGTTGAAAAACCCGAACCGAAAAAAGCGGGCGGTGACATGGGCGCGCTGGACGCTGGTGCTGACGCTGGCGGGCATGATCGCGGTCTCGGTCGCGACGCCCTTGGTCTCGGAGCGCATCTTCGACCGCTGGTTCGCCTTCCCCAACATCATCGGGCTGGCGCCCATCCCGATCATGACGGGCGCGCTGTTCCTGGCGATCTGGGTGTTCCTCAAGCGCATGCCGCGCGCCGACCACTCGCTGGACCTGGTGCCCTTCATGGGCGCGGCCAGCCTGTTCGTGCTCGGCTTCCTCGGCCTCGCCTATTCGTTCTACCCTTACGTGGTGCCCGAGCGGCTGACGATCTGGCAGGCGGCGAGCGCGCCCGAAAGCCTGCTCATCATCCTGATCGGGGCGCTGTTCGTGCTGCCCTTCATCGCGGCCTACACCGCCTTCAGCTATTACGTGTTCAGGGGCAAGGCGACTGAACTGAGATATGACTGATCCGGAAAATCATCCAATTTGATTATCCAGCAGAAAACAGATCTGAAAATACAATTGCTATATGTTGTTTAAGTTAGTCTGTTTTATCAAGTATGATATGCAAATTCAATAGATTTATTCTTTATTCTGCCAAAATCTGGTAGATTTTGTGCCTGATTTAGCCGGCAATCTCTATCTCGATCCGGGCCCCTCTGGTGAGAATGGTCTCACGATGTCGGATTTGGCTGCTCCCATCAGGCGGATGCAGCTTCAACGGTCCAACCCTTGGAGGAGGAGTGACCATGCAAGCCACTACCATCAACGTCACCACCATGATGAAAACCCTTGTCGATGATGCACAGGCCAACGCGGCTTTTGCCGACATTGCACGGGCATCCCCCGGCGCAATTGCAGGGCTCTCGCACAGCCAAGCCAAGCAGGTCATGGACGCGCTGGATGTGAAATCCATCGCGGATCTGGCAACTTGCCGCCATGTGCTTTGGGCGCAAGCCATCACCACGCTGGCAAAGCAAGAGCGTACCGATCTGCCCAATCCGGGGCTGGCGGACATCCTTGACCCGTCATGGCAGAAAAAACGGTTGCGCGATCTGGTGAAAGCATCGCCGTCGGTTCTTGCTGGGTGGTCGGAGAAGGAAGCCAAGCTGCTGGGCGAGGCGCTGAACGTGCGCACCATCGCAGATCTTGCGACGAACACGTTCATCCTGAAGGCGCAGGTGATCGCCCATCTCGCGACGTTCGCGAAAATCGAAAGCCTCAGGGCTGCCGCCTGACCGGCGACTGGATTGCAGGACATGTGGAGGGCGCGGCTCATGCGGGCCGCGCCCTTTTTCATGCCGTCCAGGGTCATTCCTTCAAGCTCTGATGCTGCCGTCATGTTGCACTCATACTGACTTCATCTGGCGTTCATCTGGCCGCATGCGCGCGTTCATGATCGGCTGTCACAACGTTTTTCATGAAGCGCGGAGAGGCCGCGCCGACACGAAGGATCGCCGAGATGACACGCACTGCCACCTGTATTGCCGCCGCTGCTGCCATGACCCTGTTCGGCTCTGCCGCCATGGCCAGCGGCCATGTCACCGCCAACACCAATGTCACCGAAACCGAGGTTCTGGCGGCCCAGAAGGCCTGGGCAAGGCCCTGGTCCAGATCTCGACCGACTTCGAGAAGGGCGGCATCGA
>JAAUPF010000085.1 GCA_012034575.1 Richelia sp. CSU_2_1
CCAGCCTCACCATCGCCGGCAACTTCCCCGACAGTTGCCCCAACCTCACCACCGCCAACAGTCTCTCCAACCTCACCATCGCCGACAATTTCTCCAACCTCACCATCGCCGACAGAATCGCCGACAATTTCTCCAACCTCACCATCGCCGACAGAATCGCCGACAGCTTCCCCAATCAGCTACTCGGTGATTGTCGCGCAAGAAGCTACGCCCCCAGTAGTTCCAACCGCATCTCCAACGCCATCTCCCACCTCTGAAAGTCCAACTCCAACAGCATCTCCCAGCCCAAATTTAACTATTCCTGCACCTTTAGATGCCCAAAAAGTATCGCGAATAGTAGTCATAGGAACCTCTCAATTTGCTGCCAACGGCTGGTTCGACCAACAACTTAACAGCGACATATTTCTCAACTCGGTAAGTTGGCTTAGCAAGCCCGACCAGCAAAGCTTTTCTATCAGTCCGAAAAAATCTACCAACCGCCGCATTAACATGAGTGTCGTGCAAGTAGGATTGTTGGTTTTAGTTTGGCTGGTTTGGCCTTTAATCGGATTGATAATTGGCGGTACTCTTTGGTGGAAAAGGAGATAAACAGTTGACAGTTGACAGTTGACAGTTGACAGTTGATAGTTGACAGTTGACAGTTGATAGTTGAGATTTCTCTTCTTTCCTCTTTCCTCTTTCTTCTTTCCTCTTCCTTCTTCCTTCTTCCCTCTTCCCTCTTCCCTCTTCCTTCTTCCTTCTTCCTTCTTCCTTCTTCCTTCTTCCTTCTTCCTTCATTTATGAAATTTCAGAAAAATACATTTGTATTGATAGCATTAGCACTTAGCTTAGCCGGCGCAGTTTCTCTATTAGAATTTCAAGTAAATCCCAAAGAAGAAGCTGCCCAAGAAGAACGACAGAAAATTTTTAATTTTCAGGCAGATCGCATTCAATATTTTACAATCAAAACTCCTGCAAATATCTTGACATTCGAGCGAGATTATGATATTAAAGGAGGCAAATCGAGCTGGAAAATGAAAGTACCAACAGAATCTCCAGCAAATCAAGCATCAGTAGATTTTTTATTGGATAGATTGGCGACAGGTAAGATCGATCGCACAATTAATGCTACCAGCGATCGACTGCAGGAATTCGGTCTCGACAAACCCCAAGCAACAGTAACAGTCAAACTGGACAACCAAGAAACACACCGCTTAGTTTTAGGCAAAACAGACTTTAGCGGTCGTTTCTTGTACGCTTTAGCCAACCCCTCAGAACCGCCCGGTCAAAACTTCTCCGTACTCCTAGTACCCTTCGACTTCAAAAATGCCACCCAGCGGCCCCTGTCCGAGTGGAAAAAAGCAGAAGCGCCTCCAAAAGAAAACAAGTCAAAACCCTCTCCAGTACCAAGTCCCGAGAACAAATAACTTGCCCGCCGATCGAATGCGGATAAAATTGAATTCAAGTTATGGGGCGCGGTACGGAGGACACTGGCGAGGAGCTCGAATCTGAAGAACCAATCCCAAAACCCGTTAGTTCCAGCATTCCTCGCCTAGAATACAGAAAAGTTTAAACTTAAAACTGTATTCAACTGGCGTGCATTACTCCCAAAAAAGGGCGAATATGTTTCAAACAGCACTCAACCAAGGTACGACAGCAGCGGATACAGCGCTTGACGTTGAACTCCGCAAGGTCTTTAAGGTATTTAACGGCGAAACCGCAGTTCGCGGGGTTGACCTCAACATTCGCCAAGGAGAATTTTTCAGCATTCTCGGGCCCAGCGGCTGCGGCAAGACTACGACGCTGCGGTTAATCGCCGGTTTCGAGACACCCTCGGCCGGCGAATTGATGATTCGAGGTCAGTCGATGACCAACACTCCAGCTTACCGCCGCCCGGTAAATACGGTGTTTCAAAGTTACGCTTTGTTCGGACACCTGAATGTTGTGGACAACATCGCTTTTGGACTGCGGATTAAAAAGTTGGGGAAAGCGGAAATTGAGGAAAGGGTGCGGGAAGTTTTGCGGTTGGTGAAAATGGAATCTTTTGCCAACAGGTTTCCGGGCCAAATGTCGGGAGGTCAACAGCAGCGGGTGGCTTTGGCGAGGGCTTTGGTAAATCGACCGGCGGTGTTGCTGTTAGATGAACCTTTGGGGGCTTTGGATTTGAAATTGCGGAAGCAGATGCAGTTGGAGTTGTCGAATTTGCATCAAGAATTGGGAATGACCTTTGTGATGGTGACTCACGATCAAGAAGAAGCGATGAGTCTTTCCAATCGGATTGCGGTGATGCACGAGGGCCGCATCGAGCAAATCGGTTCTCCTGAAGAAATTTACGAGTGCCCGCAGACGCCGTTTGTGGCAGATTTTATTGGCGATACGAATTTGTTTGCAGGTAAAGTAGAGTCGATCGACCGATCGACTCTCACAGTTCGCACTCAAGCCGGTCTGAAAATCACCGTCCAGCAGTCGGATATGTGGAATGGAATCACCGGCGATTCTGTGGCGGTTAGTGTGCGCCCGGAAAAAGTATATTTGAACCTTTACCAGCCGGAAGTTTCGGTCAACTGTTTTGAAGGGCGACTGAAAAATATCATGTACATGGGAACGCACGTTCATTACGTGGTGGAGTTGAATTCTGGCGATAAAATGACCGTGCGCCAGCCGAATACCGGCGGTTCTTTTCCCGATCCGCACACGCCGATTTATGCTTATTGGGGAACTACTGACTGTATCGCTTTGGCCGATCGAACTTAGTTAGTTGTTCGGGAGTTTTGAGTTTTGAGTTTTGAGTAATTGTGAAGTTTGGAGTTTGGAGTTGACATTTGACAGTTAACTGCTTTACCAATTACCAATTACCAATTACCAATTACCAATTACCAATTACCAATTACCAATTACCAATTACCAATTACCAATCTAAAATCGAACTGTGCCTCCAACAAACTTACCAAATTCCAGGATTTCCAGGGTCAATGCTACGCGCCGTCAGTTCATCAAAAATGTAGCAGCGGCGGCGTCCGGCTTGGCCCTTTCAAGCTGCGGCTGGCGGCTTGCAGACGTACAATCTGCCCCCCGCCTGCAAGGTGCGGCAGACGAACTTTTCATCTACACTTGGGAAGGCTATACCGATAAATCTTTGCTCGATCGCTTTGCTGAAAAAACAGGCATCCGCGTAATTGCAGATGTGTTTGACTCTAACGAAGCGATGCTGGCGAGAGTGCAAGCAGGCGGCGGCCGCGCCTACAGCATCATTTATCCGTCAGATTACATGGTGGTGCAAATGACAGAACTGGGGCTGCTGAGCGAACTAGACCACTCAATTATCGGCGGTTTAGATCGGCTCAAAAAACAGTTTCAAAACCCCGTTTACGACCCCGGAAACCGCTACAGTGTGCCTTTAAGTTGGGGTACAACAGGTCTGATTTACAACAGCGAACAGCTCAAAGAATCTCCCGAAGATTGGAGTTATTTGTGGGAACACAAACAAGAATTGAGCAGGCGAATGACCTTGGCAAACGACGTTCGAGAAGTGATGGGTGCGGCGCTGCGAATGCTGGGCTATTCTCTCAATTCTACTAACGCCGATCAAGTGAGAAAAGCCTATGAAAAATTAGCAGCACTCAAACCCGCGATCGCATCTTTTACTACAGATGCTTGGCGGCCGCAAATGCTGACGGGGGATTTGAAAATAGCAATGTGTTATTCTTCTGATGCCAATGAAGTAATTGCAGATAATGACAAATTGCGGTATGTCGTGCCGAAAAGCGGTTCATCTTTGTGGACGGATACTTTAGTAATTCCTAAAGGAGCTCCCAATCCAGAAGCTGCTTACAAATGGATTAACTTCATGCTGCAAGCTGATGTCGCAGCTTCATTAGTAGAACGCCTCAGTTTTGCCACTCCTTCGGAAGATGCTTTTAGTTTACTAACGCCGGAAGTGCGCGAAAACGAAATTCTTTTCCCTCCCGAAGCAGTCTTGAAAAACTGTGAAGGTATAGCACCTGTAGGCAAATTTGCAGATGTGTACGATCGCTACTGGACCAAACTCACCAGCGCCTAATTTCATCAGCGTTAATCAGCGTTAATCAGCTTAAATCAGCGGTTAAAAATTCAACCTAAATAACTTCATGAACTGAAAACTTAAAACTCCCGAACAACTCAAAACTCAAAACTCAAAACTACTATATGGCTGTCTCTACTAAAACTCCTGTTTCCCCTCCTCCCAATTCTCCCTCGAAAACCGAAGCTGTTTCTCCGTTAGCAAAATGGCTCGGTCCGCTGGCACTTCTGGGCCCTTCCGGTGTGTGGCTGGCTTTATTATTGGTAATGCCAACTTTGGTAATTTTTCAACTGAGTTTGGTGCCCAATATCAGGCCGGGAGATTTAGTAATTCCTGCTTGGCCGCTTACCAATTACCTCCGCGTATTTGAGCCGCTGAATTTGCAGGTAATCGGTCGATCGCTCTATTTCGCGATCGGTACTACAATTCTATGTTTGTTGTTAGGATTTCCGGTGGCTTATTGGATTGCGCTTAATGTCTCAAAAAAATGGCGTAATTTAACTTTGTTGGGTTTTGTGTTGCCGCTGTGGACTTCTTCGCTGCTGCGATCGTATGCTTGGATTACCATTCTGCGTCCCACGGGAGTTCTCAACTCGCTGCTGGCAATTGTAGGGATTCCTCCTTTAGAATTGCTCAACCAAAGTTCGGCGGTTTTGATCGGGATGGCTTACAGTTATTTGCCTTATATTGTCACGATTCTCTACGCTTCTTTGGAAAAGTTAGATCGCCGGCTTTTAGAAGCTTCTCAAGATTTGGGGGCAAATCCGGTAGAGACTTTTTGGAAAGTAACTGTACCGCAAACAATGCCGGGAATTGCCGCTGGTTCTTTGCTAGTATTTATTAGTTGTTTGGGCGATTTTGTCGATCCTGAATTGCTGGGCGGGGCTTCAAGCATGACGGCCGCCCGTTTGATTTACAATCAATTTTTGGGAGCAACTCAAAATTGGGGTCTGGGTTCGGCTCTAAGTATGGTATTAATTTTTGCAGTAAGTGTTGGAATTGCGCTTTTGCTAAAATATGGCGATCGCAATGCAATTTAGTCAGTTGACAGTTGACAGTTGACATTTGAGAGATTACCAATTACCAATTACCAATTACCAATTATCAATTACCAATTACCAATTCCCGATTACCGATTACTGAGATATGGAAAATACTGTTGACAATCCACAGGAGGAAATACCCGCCGATATGGTGTACTTAAAGCCCAAATTTAAAATTTCTTGGCAGGTTGTATTTGCCGTTTTGATGTTTTTTTATATGTACCTGCCTATTCTGGTACTCACGTTTTACAGCTTTAATAATTCTAAATTCAGTGCGGGCTGGGAAGGCTTTACTTTGAAGTGGTACGGTCAATTATTCAGCGATACCCGCATTTTAGTAGCCCTGAGAAATAGTTTGACAGTTGCTGTTTGTGCTGTGGTAATTTCGGCTGTCCTCGGCACTTTGATGGCTGTTGGTTTATCCCGCTACCGCTTTCCGGGTAAGGGTTTGTATCAGGGAGTTTCTTATTTGCCGATTATTATTCCCGATATTGCCAGTGCGGTGGCGACTCTGGTATTTTTAGCGGCATTGGCTATTCCTTTGAGTTTGTGGACGATCGTTGCCGCTCATATTGTTTTTTGTCTGGCTTATATTGCCCTAGCTGTTTCTACTAGATTAGCCGATCTGAACCCGTATTTAGAAGAGGCTGCCTTGGATTTGGGGGCGACGCCGGTGGAAGCTTTTATTCAAGTTTTGTTGCCTCAATTAATACCGGGAATTGTTTCGGGCTGTTTGCTATCTTTTGTTCTCAGCATGGACGATTTTTTGATTGCAAGTTTTACTGCTGGTAGCGGTACTACGACTTTGCCGATGGAGATTTTTAGCCGGATTAGAACCGGGGTAAAACCCGATATTAATGCTTTGAGCGTGCTGTTGATGGTGGGTTCTGGAGGATTGGCGTTTGTAGCTGAGTATTTGCGCGGCCGCAGCGAACAAAAACGGGTGAATTAGTATTAGTTCGAGTGTCGGATTTACGCCTCAGTACGATCGCCCTTCTTTTTGTCACCGTTCTCTGACAGAGGGCGATCGAGCTTTTTGAAGTGCGATCGCGGTATAATAAAAGTGATGAGAATTTACGATTGTCAAACCTGAATTATAAATATGCCAAAATACCTGACCATTACAGAAGCGCAACAACAACTACCAAACTGGCCGGATGACTTAGTAACAGAGCCAGCGATCGTTACTAAGGATGGAAAACCTGCGATCGTTGCGCTCAGTTTTAAACAATTTGAGTCTCTGTTAGAAACCATAGAAATTCTGTCAGATAGCGAGTTTATGAAACAGTTGCGATCGGGAATCGAACAAGCCCAAAAAGGAGAAACAATAGACTTACAACAATTAAAAGCAGAGTTAAACCTTTGACATCAATTAAAAATGGAGCCTGTAGAATATCAAGTTATTTTGACTGCGCAAGCACGACAACTTTTTTCTGAAATCAAAGATAGGCGAGAGCAACAATTACTCTTAGCAAGATTGGAAAAACTTAAGCACGAGCCAGAAAAGCAAGGGAAAGCTTTATCGGAAGAGTTAGCTGGTTATCGGAGCATTCGTGCTGCAGGCCAGCGTTACCGAATTATTTATCAAATTGTACAAGATCGAGTGCTAGTTGTTGTAGTGGGAATAGGACGGCGCAAAGAAGGAGATAAACGAGATGTTTACACAGTAACGATGCGATTGTTAGCAGATATGATGCTAGAGTCAGAGAGCGATGATGAATAATTGCAGTCTTTAATGTCTATGCCTGACTCAACATTTCCAAAAACTCTTGCACAACTAGATCCGGTTGTTCGCTGCATCGAGTAGCATCGTAATGCTTGACAAGACTGATGCCAGAATCTACAAACAGGCCGTGCATTTCATTTTCTGTTTCGTTGATATCCGATGATTCGCTGTCAACTTTCATTATCCCTAATTTGCTTTGGTGAAATATCAGAAAATCAGCTTCTAAATTTTGTCTCCCTTCCGGTGTTGCGAGTCGGAGTTGAGAGTTGGGGATGAAAAGTGTGGAAGTTCGATCGAGAGTTTCGGCAATTTTCAATTGTGCGTCGGAGTGGAAGCAAAAACCATTCCAGTCAATTGTGTTTTCCGAGTCGGATAATTCAGTTTCACTATCAGCATTTATAGTTTTATCTAAGTCTGCTTGACCGTAATCAGCTTCATTTAAATTTGCGAATAATCTAGCACCGCTGAGGTTAGCCCCGCTGAGATTTGCGCCGCTAAGGTTGACTTCTATTGTGAGATTTCGCTGTAAATTCACTTGAGTTCGCCGTAAGTATCGCTTTAAGACTGATTTGAGATTATCTTTTTTTACTTTTTCTTCTAGTGCTTTTGAAAGTAATTTCCATAGTTTAGCACCAGCATCTTTGATATAATCATAATCATAGCCTGTGATTTGAGCAATTTCCATATAAGACTGTCCTTCCCAGGATTGACGAAACACTATCTCTTGAATCTTGTTGAGGCGATCGTAGTTGAGGGCTGTTTCTGCGATCGTGATGGCTTCGTCAACTGTCATGTGTTAAAGTCCCTTACTAGCGGAGCATTAAGGTAGGCCGATTATAGATTGTACCGCAACAGACAACCAATATTACTTTTTTATTACTTTTTTATTACTTTTTCTCACTGTTGAACCTGATATAGAGTTGCTATTTTATCTCTAGAGGCACAGGGATGTGAATAGCCAAGCACTAAGTTTCAGTCCCAAGGACTTCATTTATGGAAAGAGCAGGTTAATTCTTATTAGCTGCTGGGTTCACAGTTTTTTTGAAAGGGGGAATGATGGCTGCAAATAACATATCACCACAAAATACTGACAGACCTATTTGGGATAACACCCAGATATATATTACTAAAAACACAGTTAAATTTGGTCTCGAGGTCTATCAATTTCGTAACGTCACAGGTTTTGGTATATCCCCAGTTAAAACTGAAAAATTTCCTTTACAATGGATTTTGGGATTATTTGTCATTGGACTTATTGCCGCTAATAATTCTGGGATTAGAGGGGTAGGAATAATTATAACGATAGTAGCAATTGTGCTATTTGTTTTAAATACTTTAATGCCCAAAAAATATGGTCTTAAGTTATACCTGAATTCAGGTTCTCCGATGCCAATATTTGTTACCACCGACATGGAAGGATTAGAAAAAGTAGTTTATGTTTTATACAAATTTATGGAAAGTAATGCAGAAGGTAGTTATGTAGTCTATTCAACCGATCGATCGATCCGAATAGAAGGAAGTGTAGGAGGTTCCGTCACAGCAGGTAATATTGGAGGCAGTTCATCAAGTAATGTTGGAGGAAATGTCTCGCGAAATGACTAAAAATAAAAGTGTCATCCAAAAAGCAATCAAATTCAGGGGGAATAATGGAAGATAAACAAAGTAAAATTCAAGTCGGAGGAAGTGTTGGAGGTTCTGTTACAGCAGGTAGTATTCAAGGAACTTCATCAAGTAACGTTGGAGGAAATGTTTCATTTGCTATAAACGAATTACCTTCATCATCTGAAGCCGATAAACCTGGAATCAAAGAGTTAATCACCCAACTCCAAGAAGCAATTGAAGCAGAGCAAAACTTAAGTGAAGACGACAAACAGGATGCTTTAGAACAAGTAAAAGAGTTAGCTGAAGCTGCTCAAAATCCTAATGATGCAGAAATGAAGAATAAAGCCAAAAAGGCAGATAGGATGCTCGGACGCATTATCTCCGCTGTACCGCAGGCAACGAAACTATTAGAATTCTGCAATCATCTACTGCCATTGATTACTAAAGTGTTTGGGTTTTAGTAAGCGATCGCCCCTGAGAAAACATCCTAATAATTACGATCGCCCTCCTTCTTCTCACCATTCTCTAACAGAGGGCGATCGAGCTTTTTGAAGTGCGATCGCCTCCACCTGCGTACCAAATTTCCCCAAATCCGCTGGCAGTTCCAAGACTTCCCCTCGGTATTTCCCCAAAACCAACTCAGTCACCTTAAAAACAATGTGCTGATTAAACTTAAAAGTTTCCCAAAACTTATCCTCATGTTTAATCGTCTGAATTTGATGGCCGCCTATAACATCAAACTCCCTGAGAAACTTAAACGATTTTTTATCCTCCCCGATCGATAGTAAAACGTCGAGTGAGTCGGGTTCCTTTCCTGATTCAACAGCCAAAATTTTTACGTTCATCATCCCGCCCGGTAAACTGCAAACAAAGTCCAGTAATTCAGAAACTCCTCTAGATCCATTTTATATTTCGTGCCAGCCCAAGGGTCGCGAATCAATATCCTTTCTTCATCATCAAACCCATCAACAATTATCATGTGACCGATGGTTTTCTCAGATTCCCACAGCATTGCTGCCCATGACCCTGTAGTATTGAGAACCTCAATGAGTTGAATGTCAGATGCCTCGGGAATACTAAGAGGAGCTCCTACCCACCGATCGGAAGACGTGGAATTAAGTGCATTGAGTACGCTAGCCAAAACTTGCGGACTTACGGGTACTCCACTTTCAGAAGCGATCGCATACCGATCAATATCATTTATTCCTCGACTTCTAAGCAACATTTCACCGCAAGCAGGGCCACAAGATAAATTGTCTTGTTGTTGTACAACATTGGCGTCAACTATCTCATCAATAACGCGCCAATTCCCGCCAGCCCCCGAAAGTTCCTGCATTTAACTCGATCGATACACATACATATAATAGCTGATTTTTTCTGAATTGCGATCGCCCTTCTTTCCCTCTCCTTTTCTCACCATTCTCTAACAGAGGTCGATCGAGCTTTTTGAAGCGCGATCGCCCCTAATTTATCTACCACATAAACAGTTCTTTGTCCACATAAACATATTTCCCCAAAACTGTAAGTGGCATCATTTCCCCGCTGCCAAGTACATCAATTGAAACCCCATCTCGAATCAATATTTTAAATAATTCTTCCTCATCTTTTATCAAACTAGCATCTAACTCAATAACTTGACCTTCTTCCCTCATTACCTCCAACAAATCAGCAGTAGATACCCGAATAATTTCTTCATTATTACACCGCACCGTCAAGCAATTGCCATAACTACCCGTGGCGTCAATATCAGATATTGCCCATTGCTTTAAGAGATAATTATTGTCTAAATACTCAAGGATTCTTGCAACTCTCAATTCCAGTTTTTCTTCTGCTTCGCAGCAAAGCCTCACAGCCCATTTTATATCTAAATTATAGGTGATAGCCGTCATAATGATTCCCAAATTATACTTGCTTTCCCAGTCCGCGAAGGCGGACTTTGTTTGTGTAGGTGCGATTTCCAATCGCCCCAAAACTTTGTTTGTGTAGGTGCAATTTCCAATCGCCCTAAAACCTATGATTTTCCTATCATCTTCACTCCTCAGATTCCGATTCAAAATCCACTCGATCGAACATTTCACCCAAAGACATCTCAAACTCCACGCAACTCAATTTAAATACCGCATCAGCACCCTCATACTCAGACCAAATCCACTTATTATCATCCGTCTTGCAAAATTGTTCGACCTGCATCTCGTATTGGTCTATTAAAACATATTCGCGAAAACTAGGAATCGATCGAAACAGTTTAAATTTTTCACCCCGATCGTAACTTGCTGTCGATTTCGATAAAAACTCCGCTACCATCACCGCATTAGTAATCGTATCTTTCCTCCCCTCAGCAAACTCCAATTTTCCCGCCACCAACATCACGTCAGGATATGTATAAATCCGCTTGGAAGGTATCCACAAACGCATATCATTCATGAATACATCATAGGCTTGCCCTTTCAAAGCAAAATTCATTGCCCCACTAAAATTAAGTGCTATACGATTGTGATTCGGTGTTCCGCCTGTCATGGGAATTATCTTGCCATCGTGGTATTCACTTTTAAATTCGGCCGCTTCTTCCAGCTTTAAATACTCTTCAGGAGAGTAGTAAGGCTGTGGCTGGCGCTCAATTACTCCTTCGCGAATTTCTGTTGATGCCGTCATAGTACATCCTCGTGCGATCGTACCCACAATTATAGCCCGATCGCCCGCGATCGAAACAACCTACAGCACAAAATCCTTCGTTTTAATTACCTTACCCTCACACTCAAAACCCCGATGCAAACCATCATAATACTTCTCAATATTCGGCTTAATCCACTCCACAGCTTCCTCGTGTCCTAACTCCATAGCTTTCTCAACAACCTCATACCAAATTGTCAGAGAAACTCCCGCAGATTCCACCGCAGCCAAACAATCCCAAACCATCTTCGGTACGGATACCGGAGACACCGCATACCTCAATAATTCCTGTGCGCCTTCCGGCAAAATAATTTGATTTTTCTCAACCAAAATCATCCCCCGATCGCCCCCTCTTTCTCCCTGCCAATTCACCTCGCCATTTAAAATATAATCCCAAGGTTCAATAAAATTGTTGATAATATACTGCAACCATTCCACATAGTAATAAAACTTCTCCATGCCGTTCCACTTAATTCCGCCGCCGTCAGCAGTCGGAACCCACTGACACCACAATCCCGGCTGAGTCTTTGGCGGGCTGTTGTAATCGACAATGGAAATTTCCGAATCTTCATCCCATTCTTGATTGACAAAATAGCAACCTTCTTCGCCTAAAGGCAAACCTACCGCCATTCTTGCCGGATCGGGAACATCTTGTAAAATTTCAGGACTTCGCTGCATTCTTCTGGTGCGTGAAAACTCCAATAAATAAAGAACTTCGCTGTCTAATAACCGCTTGTTCAAATAAAATGTTCCCTCAAAATTTGTAGTGTACCCCATAAGATTTAATTCCTCAATTTACAAGCGATCGGCTGACGATTATTTTCCAGAATCCTAACCGCCAACCACTAAGATATCACCTATTATATCAATGACATTAACATCGAGATCGCTCATCTCTCTCTTCTCTCTCCTCTGCGCTCTCTGCGTCCTCTGCGGTAAAAAAATCTTAGCAACAAATTGACGTTCGATCGAATTAATTCTCAAAAAAAGCCGTAGGGACACAGCAATGCTGAATCCCTACAATTCTCTAGTCCGATCGACCGAATTCGATTTTAGCCGTTGTTACCCATCGACAATCTTATTTAGTCTTATCCAAACTCCGCGACTCCAACCAAATAGGAACTGCAATCCAAGCAACTACCAACAGCAAAGCCAATACAGCAAATTGCGCCGCCCAAGCTACCATTTTCTCCAAAGAAACGACGTGTCCCAAGAAGAATGATAAACTTACCATCACCGAGGCCCAACTTGCAGCGCCCAGAATATTGAACAGCGAAAATTTCCAAAAAGGCATTTCGGCAATCCCCGCTAGCGGGCTGGCAAAAATCCGCAGCAAAGCGATAAAACGACCTAAAAATACAGCTTTAGCCGCATTTTGGCTGAACTGTTCTTTGAGATCGTATATTTGTTCTTCCCGAAACCGGAAAAATTTTCCCAGCTTCAGTAGCAGGGGCCAGCCGCCAAAACGCCCGATCGCGTAACCGAAATTGCCGCCCAAAGTCGCGCCGGCGATCGCGCTTCCGAGCACGAACCAGTAATTCAATTCCCCGCTACCGGCCAAAAACCCGCCAGCGATCGTAATCGTCTCACCAGGGAGAGGAACTCCCAGATTTTCCAGCAAAATTCCCAGAAATACCGCCCAGTAACCGTAATTCCGGGCAAATTCCTGAATAGTCTCTACCGATAAAAACTCAAAAGACATTCGATACTGCCTTCGTAAACTTTTGCAAAGCTCGATACATTTATATATTGGCTTGATTCACAGAATACTGCAATCCTTCGCAGTGATGAAGAACACAGCAGAGTCGCGATCGCCCGCCAAACACCAAGTTAGCATTCATGAGATTATAGTCTAATCAGGAATTGCTGCGATTATCAAACCGATCGCCAACCAGTCATCCTACTTAATCGATCTCCAGTGCGATCTCCCTACTTTTAGATGGGGCGCGATCGCCTGCTGCAACTCGGGCTCAAAGCCTAAAATTATCAAAAAAAAATCAGCTAATCGACTTACCTTATTTGCATTTAACAAGTTTACTAGGTTAACAGCTATGGTATTATCAACTTTCGATCGACATATCGTCCTCCAGCCGCAAAACTGCCTCGATTCCCAAGCCGGCAGCCTCCTGCAACAACAACTAGCCGAGATTTTGCCCGATCGACACAAACTTTGGGTAATCGACATGGCCGCCGTGGATTTTATCGACAGTTCAGGTATTTGCGCCCTTGTCGGCGGACTCAACGCCGCCCGCCACCGGGGATGCCGCCTCGTCATTTGCAATCTCTCAGCCACAGTTAGACTAATATTTGAACTGACTCAATTAGACCAATTATTTGAAATTTTTGATTCTTTCGACCAGGTTTTCTCAACAGAAACTCCTGCCTTAGTTGCCTGATGAAACTTACAGAACGAGTATAGAAATAGATAATACAATATCTCCTTGATTCAATCCTTATCCCATAACTCTCGTTCCTGCTGAATATATAGTTCTACATCAACACTTTGCCAAAGTTCTCGTCCTAAACCTGCAGCTTGACGGAAATCAAGCACAGGTATCGAAATTTCATCGATCGCTCGATCGACTGATGAAACCTCGTCTTTACCTTCCAGTAAACTCGGTTCAATATCCAACTATTTTGTCACTCGATCCTGGGGCTTTGCCTCAGAGATTTGTAGCTTCACTCTGTTGGCTGCATAAGTCAAAACCTCAACTTGCTCCGGCAGAGACAATCTATCGATCTCATGAAATATTTGCTGTAACAACAAACTCATAAATCTATTCCTTTTTTGGTATCCAGCAAGTTCTTAAATGGCTTTTAGAGTTTGGGAGAGCGAGTAAAACTCCCTTTCTCATGTGCCACAACAATTTCGATCGTAACAGATCGCTACGAATGGGGGGATAAATTGCGCATCGAACTAAATCCGGGTTTACAAACATTGCAAGTCGTAAATAGGCACGCCCGTCAAGCAATACCAGTGACAGGTGAATAAATCCGGTACTTGCACGCCCGCAGAAGCGATCGCGGGTGCCGCCGGAAAAGGCCACAGTCGATCGAAACAAATCCCTTCTCCCGCAAACCCAAACTGCATCAAATAAGTTGCAGGCGGTGCGTTTAAAAAATCCAGCAAGCGGTAAGCCAACTCGTACAATTGCTGCCGCCAAACATCCGATAAATGCACCGGCTGGCGGTAACTCAATTCACCAGATTGCTGTTGAAATTCCCCACCGATAACCTCAGCGTAAAGCGGACCCTTCAACGTCCAAACTACCGGCAGCCAAAAATTGCCATCACCCGACGGTACGCCAAACTTTTCCCACACCAAATCGCGCGCCGCCGACACATCCCGACAAAATCCAAACACCTCCCGCCCCGGAAATACCAAATCCTGAGGCAAATCCAGCGTTACAGGACAAACGATCGCCCCCGAAAGAGCGATCGCGCTAGAATGCAGTTCCCAAACCGCACAGATATTTATTTCAGTTGCGGGACCAGAATTCGCGATCGCCTGCGCCAAAGCTGCCGCCCCAGCCGCATCAGCACCAGTTAAAATTGCAACTCTAGGCATTACCAAAGCTAGGCATCTGAATGCCCCGCGCCTCATCCTCTCCCACAGTCGGCAAATCCAAACCTTGAGCCTTGCGATTGCGCACTGCGAGGCGGTAAGTAACGCTTTGCAACTCAGTATGCAACTGGCGATTTTCCTTTTGCAACTGTTCCAACTTTTCCTTAATCGGTTCGATTCTTTCGGCAAACTTTTGGCGGTAAACACCAGGTAACTCCTGAACCACCTGTTCCAACATCCGAGAACGATCCGTCAACTCCTGCACCGACTGGCGCAGTTGGTAAACCTCAGCATCCCGTTCTGTAAGTTGTTCTTGATAAAAACCCACCTGTTCCTCAACAGCTTGCAGTTGTTCCCGCATAGCCTGCATTTGAATTTTGTGGCGATCGGAAACTTCCGGTGCCGGCACAAAACTCGAATTACCCTTTACCAGTCTAAAAAGTTCTTGAGATAACTGCTGCACCAATTGGTCGCGCATTTGCAGTTCTTCGGTCAGGCGAGACACCTCTGATTGCAGTTCTTTCGTGCTTACAAGTTTTTGATTCACGATGCTCCTTAGCTTCTCCGAATATACGTTTCTATAAAATATCTTTCCCTAACCGCAGAAGCAAGAGCGCACTTGATATTTATCAAAATACTCCGGTTCCCCCCTTTTTAAGGGGGGGCTAGGGGGGATCGAATACTCCGATTCCTGCCTTTGTAAGCGGCGTTAGGGAGCTCGAATACTCCGGTTCCCCCCTTTTTAAGGGGGGCTAGGGGGGATCGAAATCTCAGGACTGAACATCAGTCTGCAATTACGTCGGACAGCATTAAGCTGACACCAATGCTCGCTGCGAACCTTCTGGAAGCGCGCTGCACAACTTACTCAGCCGCTTCCACTTCCTCTTCAACTTCCGGCGCGGCGGGCACATCCTGCTTGATTGTCAAATAGCGGATTACTTCATCACTCAGGCGCATAGCGCGTTCCAGCGCGAAAATAGAACTTCCCGGCGCTTGGTAATTCATCTGAACGTACACTCCGTCCCGGTGCTTGCCGATTTCGTAAGCCAGACGGCGCTTGCCGCGGTGCTGAGTTTCGATATTTTCCGCACCCCGATCGCGCAAAATAGTTTGATATTTCGCGATCTCCCGATCGGTAATTTCCTCACCCAGATCCGGGCGCAAAATGTACATTGTTTCGTAAATAAACGGTTTCATGCCAATAATCTCCTTATGGACAGCTAGGCTTCTGTGGAAGCAAGGAATTACCATCATATCCCACTGATGAACGATCTCAAAACCAAAAAACTAAATTCCCCAAACCCCCATCTCGGAGGCTTGAAAAAAGTTGCGACTTACGGCATCATGAGCGCGATCGCTCTGTTAATGCTCTTCCCCCTGCTGTGGCTTCTGAGTACATCCCTCAAATCCCCGACTGAAAACATCTTTCAATTTCCCCCGCAACTTTGGCCGCAACAGCCCACCCTGCAAAATTTCATCAAAGTTTGGCAAACCAACCCTTTCGGGCGTTACCTGTTCAACAGCACTCTGATTGCAGTTTTGACAGTTAGCACCAACATCATCTTTTGCGCCCTCGCCGCCTATCCCTTGGCCAGACTCAACTTTCGCGGGCGGGAAGCAATTTTAACCGCAGTCATTTCCACGATCGTAATTCCTTTTCAAATCGTGATGATTCCCCTGTACGTATTGACCGTACAATTAGGATTAAAAAATAGTTATTTAGGCGTAATTTTTCCCGGACTTGCCTCAGCCTTCGGCATATTTTTACTGCGGCAAGCCTTCCTTGCAGTTCCCAAAGAATTAGAAGAAGCAGCGCGCATCGACGGCTGCACGGAATTAGGAATTTGGTGGCACATCATGATGCCAGCAATTCGACCGGCTTTAGTTACTTTAGGAATTTTTGTATTTATCGGTTCTTGGAGCGATTTTTTGTGGCCGCTGCTAGTTTTAGACCGACCGGAATATTACACTTTACCCTTGGGAGTTGCTAATTTAGCTGGAACATTTTCTTTAGATTGGCGTTTGGTAGCGGCGGGTTCGATTATTTCTATAATACCAGTTTTAGGGTTGTTTTTGCTGTTGCAAAAATACATCGTGCCGACAGAAACTGCCACCGGAGTCAAGGGTTAACGCGCAGTTGACACTGCTTTGGATTTTGGATTGGCATTGACTGTGCGTTCGATCGTGCGGAATGAGGTTTTAGTTCTCAAATCTTGGACTTACGATCGGTCATAAACCGGGTTGTTTGACAACAATCTCGATCGCTCGACCGTAGATGCGGTCAAAAATCCGGTTGCTTCGGCGGCCAGTGGGTCCCCGAAAGCGAGTAAATTTTTGGTTCACCGCCAAGTAAAGTAGGCCCTGAGGCTTTGCTTCCAGTCTGAGCCTAGCGTACAGCCCCCACGCCACAGATAATTGATTCCCCGCCTCTAGTGGTGGGTGATTTCCCTAATTTTTATAAACTTTACAAAATTTGATACAATCTGCTAAATTATTAATACTCGCCCTAGCACAAAAGCCAAAACATCTGCTAGGATAGCAATCTTAGCCAGTCTGGGGTTGAGTTCGTTTGCCAAAGCTGTAAATAGCCGATCGCAGACCCGCGAGATGAGTCAGCGATCGGCCCCCAATTCTGAGAGACGGCACTCAGCCTCAGAGCATTCCAGTGCCAAAAGAAATTCTCTGGAACTTCTTTTGCTAGAGCTAAATCTACTAGATATACCTGAAGAAAGTAGATTGTAAAATTTCTGCTTGTAAAATTTCTGCAGATCGCAATTGACTAGCAAAGTTAACTTCAGGGATCGGGTTCGGGTGAGGTCGAAATATCCGCCCAATTTTTCGGAAACAGATTTGCGGATTCTGTATTTGGGCAGATGAAGTTAGAGTCTGAACCTGATTTAGTAGATTAAAGCAGCAGAATTTATTAAAATTCGGGCTGCCCAGACGCAGAGGTATTTAGTTTAGGTTAGAGCCCGATCGGCGGTCGCTCCGACCAAAAACAGCAAAACTACAAAACCTTTCGCATTTGAAGAAAGGTTAACTTTAGAGTCGCACTCTCAAAACGAGACAGCAATTTCAACCGCCACCACTGTTCAAGCAGATATAGACGGTTGCAAGACAGATCGGAAACTGGCAGAGTGCTGCTCGAAAGCATCAGGTTTGCATCAGACAATGGTGTCCTACACTCGGAGGTGAAATCACATGGCACCCGCTACTTACACGAAATTAATTCGATTTTTACAAGAAGATTTGGCAATTTCTCCTGCATCAATTGCCGTAGCCGAACGCGCTGGTGGCAACGAACGGCCGCAGCGCGATCGAGACCCGAATTCGCTACCGGTGGTTCTGTGGCAATACGGTTTGGTGACGCTGGAACAGTTGGATAAAATATTTGATTGGTTGGCCAAAGCATATTAAAAGGATTTTAGATCTCAGATAAAATCTCTCAGATAAAATCTCTCAGATAAAATCCAAAATCCAAAATCCTTTAATAACTACGATTGGGATTCAGCTAAAAATTTGGCAGCGGTAGCCGTACCCGCACCGGGAGTAAAGCCTTCATAACCTAATTCTCGCAGCACGACTTCGAGGGCTGAAATTGCTGCTAAAATATCCCGATCGCACACAAATCCTAAGTGACCAATTCGGAAAATTTTACCCTTCAAATGGTCTTGCCCGTCGGCAAGAGCAATGTCAAACTTTTTCTTCATCAAAGTCCGCACTTTTTGAGCGTCTAACTGTGCCGGCGGCATGACTGCGGTAATCGCAGGGCTGGCGGCACTGTCAGCGGCAAACAAGGGCAAACCCAAAGCTTTGACGGCGGCGCGGGTAGTTTCCATCAAGCGTTTGTGTCTGGCAAATATATTTTCTAAACCTTCTGCTTTCATCATGCGCAGCGATGCTTGCAGGCCGAAAAACATATTCACTGGCGGAGTAAACGGAGTCGTATTTTTAGCAGCATCTTTGCTGTATTTGCCCAAATCTAAATAGTAACGGGGCAATTTCGCAGTCTTGTAAGCTTCCCAAGCTTTAGGACTGATGGCGACAAAACCCAAACCCGGAGGAAGCATATAAGCTTTCTGAGAACCCGAAGCCACTACGTCGATTCCCCACTCGTCCACGGGTATGCTGACGGCCCCCAAACTGGTAACGGCATCAACCATAATTAAAGCTTCGCCGTGGGCTTTGACATGGCGGTTAATCGTTTCGAGGTCGTTGAGGACGCCTGTAGAAGTTTCCGACTGGACGATAATGACAGCTTTGATTTGTTTTTCCGTATCTGCTTCGAGTTTTTCGCGGAACAGTTCCGGATCTAGAGGTTGACCCCACTCAGCTTTAATAACTTCAGCATTTAAACCGTAAGCGACCGCGACTTCTGCCCAGCGTTCGCCAAATTTGCCGTTATTGCCAACTAAAACTCGATCGCCCGCACTCAAGAAATTAATTATACCTGCTTCCATCGCTCCAGTACCGGAAGCCGTCAAACTCAGTACGTCGCTGCTAGTTTGGTGCAGCCATTTCAGATTTTCGGTACACTCTGCAAAAATCGCGTCAAATTCCTTGCTGCGGTGGCCCATCGGGTGTTTTGCCATCGCCAGCAGTACCGCCTCCGGCACTGGTGTCGGGCCCGGAATCATCAGCATTAATTTGTTGTCCATGATATCGTCTTAGCTTTCTGCGTTCACAGTGACATTCTGGTTAAAGCTTACATCACAGATCGGGAGTCTCGGTAAAAGTAATTTAATTTTTTAGGGTTGTTCAACGGCACTTTACCAATCAGACAAAACTTAATACGCCCCGACAATTAGCACGATCGAAGCGATTGACAGCGGTATCGAAACCTGAAAAAATTTTGATTTACTTTCCCACCTGTGAAGCAAGTGGGGACTGCTGGGTTTTATACATTTTTTCGCGGATATTCGATGTGTTATCACATAAACCTAATGGCTGTCGGCATTCGGTTGTATAAATCCGGGGCCGTGCGAATCATTTTGCGCAGGATTTCATCTGTCACCCAAAAAATCAGAGGAAAGGAAAATTTCTTGCTGAATTCGCTGCATACTAGGTTGGTCGAACCTAACAGCCGATCGATCCCAGTCACTGACTCCAAACCGAGAATCATTAAAGCTGGGGGTTCTTCGCCGTCGAGTTCGGCATAGATTGAATTGTAAAGGGTTGTTGCAGATTGAGGTACCAACAGTTCTCGGGGTTTGAGGGGCGAAGTTGCTTGCAGCCGATCGACTATTTGCTGCCGCAAAACCAGCGAATTGCAGTTAACTAAAATAAAAGAAAAGTAACCTTGGGAAAGAGAGATCGCCCGGATTAAAGTTGAGAGCGATCGTTGGTTGTCGTGAACTGGAACGTATTGAGCTGTATTTTCTGAGGTTTGGGGTACTAACATGAAAGGTTTTTTATTTAAATTTTAGAGATTTTGCTAAATTAGAGCTTGATTGTAAAGAAATTGTGAAGGCGAGCCAACTAAACTTTTTACAACTTTTTTTGCAGTAAACTATAGCACTTTTTTGAATTAATTTCAACTATAACGGCAAAAGTTCCGCGCTCTGGCTTTCTGGCGAGTGTACCATTTGAGTTTTTTGAGGCTGCAAGCCTTTTAAAGGGATTGTCCGCGGCCGACGGCTAACTTGCTTAATTTTTTGTTATCTTGCAGCTCGATCGCGCTACTGTACTGCTTGAAGGGCGATCGAACTTTCCACAGATGTGACACATCGTCCGTAGACCGATCGTCCGCAAAAACTGAAAATTGGCAGATGAGTCGATCGAAAAAAAGGATTCTTATTGCTTAACGATTACAGATTGCGTAAAATTTTTGTACAATCTCTGCTGCCATTTATTCATGCCTAAAAAGATTCGAGAATTAAAAAGTCTATTGCTAAAAGCAGGATTTATTTGTGAGCCTGCCAAAGGCAGTCATAGTAAGTGGAAGCATCCGAAGTTATCTAAAGCTATTATCATAGCAGGCAAAGACGGAAATGATGCTAAATTATATTTAGAGAAGTTAGTCAACGAAACACTTGAGATGCTCAGGCAAATCGAAGAAGAGGAGACAGAACCATGAAATATACAATTGTTATCCAATGGTCAGAAGAAGATCGGTGCTTTGTCGTGTTTCTGCCTGAATTTGAGGATGTAATGCAGCCGGTGACTCACGGCGATTCTTATGAAGAAGCTATTTGCAATGCACGAGAGGTACTAGAGTTACTAATCGAAAGTTGTGAATCTGAAGGTAAGCCATTGCCAGCCATTAAGAAGATAGAACGATTATTTCAGGCTGCATAAATTTGTTTAAAGCAATATCATTCAAATATGGAAGAAGTGCCAAACCGAGACACTCTGCTAATCGCGGCGGCACGGCATTGCCAATTTGCCACATCGCCTTTTTCATCGAACCTTCAAACACAAACTCATCCGGGAAAGTTTGCAATCTCGCCATTTCGCGGGCTGAAATAACTCGATCGAGATAAGGATGAAGGTGAGGTAACGCCGTATCAAGTCCGTCAATTCTTATCGCTAATCGAGGAATACGCTCTCACAATAGAGGATGAGGAACCATGAAAGACGATCGCATCAATATTTTTTACAGCGACGAAGATGAAGGCTATATTGCCGATATTCCCGATCTAAAATACTGTTCGGCTTTTGGGGAAACTCCAGAATTAGCTTTGCAACAAGTGCAGATTGCTAAAACAGCATGGCTGGAAGTTGCAAAAGCTGCGGGAAAACCCATTCCCCAACCAAAATACTGAGGAAGCAAGTTTATACTAGGAAGAGAATTAATTCTTTTCTAAACAACAGCAAGTTCGTACAGCAGAACTAAAATTTCATTTGCTTTCAAGACAGCCATAGCATATTCAGCGCCTTGATTATCAGCAAATTCGACTAAATACTGACATTCTTTTCCCGTATCGTATACTTCAACAATAGTGCCCACAAGTCCTGTTGGCAAACTAGAAATAGATGCGTATTCCGGTTCTACTAACGTTAATCGCGTCTTTGAAATGGGCTTGAGAATCGCCACTGAATCCAAAAGTTTAAAATTGTTATTCACGATTTAATACAAGCTGAAATCAAATCCATTACCCGCGATCGAAACTGTTCGTAGTAAGGACTTTAGTCCTCTAAATCTGCGGACTGAAGTCCACACTACAAACCTTACGTTATCCTCGATCGCCCGCGATTGCTCCGATTCGTAGTGAGGACTTCAGTCCTCTCAATCTGAGGACTGAAGTCCTCACTAAAAACATAGATTAAACACAATTCATCTCTTTTTGCAGTTCCAAATATCGATAGAGATATTCCGAGATTATCCCGTGCAAAAACAAATCGCGCGCTGCCTTAAACGGACTGTTTGGTGCTAGCGGGTGGCGGTTGATAATGACGTGATTCCAGTCGGAACTGCCGATGATTTCGCTGACGTAAATTCCGAAGTTTTCATCTAACTGCAATGACAAAACTGCCCGCGCGAATTCGTCACTCGTCAAACACAGGGAATAAAACACTTTAAAAAGTTCAATCGCGCTTTCTAAATCCAAAATTCTCAGCCACCGACGCTTTTTAAAATCAATTTCAACTTCCACGGGCTGAATGCTGTTATAATTAACACCCCGCACTTTCACTTCCTTCAACCAATTAGGATTTGCTCGCATTGCTTGATTGTAATCCCAGACAAAATTATACAGGATTAAATCGTGTTCGAGAAACGCATTGTCCGCTAAATCGCTAACTCGGCGCGGGTAAAGTTGCGATTTTTCAATCTGCAAGTCTGGGCCATTATCAATTAAAAAGTTGATAATATTCGAGCCGATGCAAATATGGCGGACAATTAAATAACAAGCTTCCGGCGAGACAAAATTGTTTAGAAAAAATGCTGCCGATTTGTGCATTAAAGTGTAAGCGCGAAATTGAAAAGGTAGCAAGCGCTTGACTGTCATAATTAATGCTAGCAAAACATTGGCAATTATTTTAATCGGAATCAGCAAATAACTGCGCGTCCAGCTTTGCAAATCGCGTATCATGTAAGATTTTGCTACCAAATCTACCGGAATCGATCGATCGCAAAACAGCACGTCCCAAGCATTCGGATCTTGACGGTTGTAAGGTTTGGGAGTATAGGGCAATTTGCGATCGATCGCAACTGTTTTGATATCTTGTTTTTGCAAACTTTGCATTAGCGAATTTCCTCCAATTGCAGCAGGTATAAACGGGCAGTAACGCTAGCGGTTTTGACAATCCGGCGGGCGATTTCATCCGTCATCCACTCGGCATTAATTAAATTTTCCAGTTTGTCCAAGTGCGATTCGTCATTCACCCCGTGATAAGCTAAAAACGACACTTGTTCGTCTTGCAATCCCAGAGTTTCTTGAATTTGTTTCGCCCATTTTCCAGCCAACTGGTTGCCCAATCCTTCGATAATAAACATACTGCCAATTAAATCGACCGGATTTTCTCGCGAGGCTTGATGGAAGATAAAAGCTGATAAAGCTTCGCTACCGATATTCTTGTCAAATTCGACAATTTTTGACAATTCGCCGCCCACAGAAACGTAATTCCTTTCAAGCATTTGATAGTCGCGATGTTCGTCTTGGGCGTGGCCGATAAAAGTCGATCGCAACCTAAAATCAGTCATGTTAGATGCAGCGCGCGCAATCCAGCGAGCTCCTTCAACAACCTGCGGCCGGAGATTGCAAAGTAAAGCCTGATAATCTTCTATTGTAAACTCTGCCCGGTACAATTTGCGAACAATGGGAACCGATCGAATTTCGCGATCGAACTTCAGCCAAATCCACGCTAATTCTCGCAATAAATAAGCTTGGGGAGAGTTTGCCGATTTTGGCTTAACGCTAGCTAGAGGAGATGGTGCGCGCAATTCTACGGAATTGGAACTAGGAGAGATGGGATGTCGATCGATATTTTCCACAACAGTTAACATCATGTAAGCGGTTGTAAACCGCCCGCTTTCCGGCACAAAACAAAAGATTTTCTGTCCCGGCTGCAACTTGCCAGAATTAAACAATTCCTCCAGCATTAAATAGATCGACGCGCAGCCAGTATTTCCCCGCGAGTACAAGTTAGTAAACCATTTTGACTCGGGAATCATGCAGCCTGCTTCTTCCAGCAGTTTCACGATTTGTCCCCGGAAAAAGTGAGAGGAATAGTGACACAGCAACCAATCAATTTCTTGGGGAAAAACTTTCCCAGCTTCGATTAATCGCAGCCAACCTTCAACACCCAATTTCATGACATCATCTAGCAAGCGGATATTTTGCCGCAAATCGAAAGCACCTGCTGTTGCTGCATCGATATAGGAATCATAATCGAGCCAACTTTGAGTTGCCTTTTCGTTTGCTAATCCGGCATACATACAAAGTGGATAAGCGTTAGCGTGAGAAATTAGTTCGATCCATTCTATTTTTAAACTAATTCCCGTTGAATTGGGATGATTTTGCAGCAACATTGCCCCCGCGCCGTCTGATAGCATCCAACGCAAAAATTCGGTATCAAAAGATAGAGAGTTTCCCTCGTGAATGGCGGTTTCTGCTTCAAATTTAGTGTTTTTGAACAGGCGCGATGGGAATTCAGAAGCTGCGGCGATCGCATTTTGTTTTTTACCTAATTCTATTTGCGATGCAGCGTAATTTAAAGCAGCAACTCCGGCACAGCAAACTCCTTGAGTCGAAACTATTTCTAAGGGAGATAACTCGGCAAGTTCTCCGTGCACGCTACTAGCAAATCCCGGAATTAATAAATCAGGTAAAGTAGTAGCGCAAGCTAATAAGTCGATCGCCCCCGCTTCTAAATTGGATTGAGCCAGCGAGTCACGCACCGCAAAAGCAGCCATTTGGCTGTTAGAATAAACAGTTTGCTGTTGTTTGTCGATCGCGTAATATCGTTGCTGAATTCCATTACTTTTGAGAATTCGCTGTCTGACTCGGGAAGGCCGAGAGGCTATTTTGCCGAGATACTCTTCCATCTCATCATTATTAATTGGTTCGCCCGGTAAAAACTTGCCAATTCGATTGATATAAGCACTGTACATAGTTGAGAGTTGATAGTTGAGAGTTGAGAGTTGACAGTTGACAGTTGACAGTTGATAGTTGGCAGTTGATAGTTGGCAGTCGAGAGTTGATAGTTGACAGTTGATAATTGACAGTTGACAGTTGTTCTTCTTCCTTCTTCCTTATTTCTTCCTTTTTCCTTGTTTCTTCCTTTTTCCTTCTTGCCTCTTCCTTCTGCCTTCTTCCTTTCTTCTTCCTTTTTCCTTCCTTCTTCCTTCTTGCCTCTTCCTTCTGCCTTCTGCCTTCTGCCTTCTTTTATAAAATTGATTTTGCTGTACCGGGCGGTGAATTTGCAAGCAGGAAGCAGCTATCTCCCAGAGACAGCCGAAATTAGGCAAGTTTAGCCACAGCGAGTACAAGTAAACTGAAGCAGGGTGAAGTTTTCTCGAAAGTTGAGCCAATATAGGAGAAAAGTTCTTTCGCAGCTTCCCGACAAAAATGGATATAACAGAGTTAAATGCTTGGTATTCTCAATCTCAGCGTCGCGCCGCAGCCTCGCTGCTGATGAAACGAGTCGGCGTGACTCGTACTAGGGCTGAATGCTTTATCAGGTTGTGGGTTTACTTATTGGTGAAACAGCTTCAAGAAAGCCAGCCCAAACTCAAACCGCCGCTGTCGAAACTCCAATTGCTAGAAACAGAGATTCAGTGCACTCACCGGGAAGCAGCAGAACTATTTTACTGCGATTCCGATCGGGGGAGCGATCGAGCCGCCGGCATGATGTTAGATATGTTAGAAGCGCTGGAATTAATTACCAAGCACTTTGACGGTAACGCTACCGTCATTGAAATTCAACCAGTACCAGAAATTTTAGATCCCGCTGAGTCGGAAAATCCGGTACAGCTTAAAGTAGATGATTTCAATCCTCGGTGCGATGCAATCCCGGTTGCCAATTTATTAGCAACTAATTACAACTGGATGAACCGCAATAATAATGCAGTTCCCCGCAACATTGCCAGAATTCTCCGGGTTTTGGCCGGTCAATATTCAAAAGGCATGGGAGTTTTGCGCCGCTGCGACAATTTTCAGCCAGTCGGTTTTTACTTACTTTATCCTACCGCTGCCGAATCGGAAGTTAATTTTTTTAACGCTCCCAGCAAAAGCCTGCATTTAAGTTCTGTTTCCGATGTCGATCCTTTCAAAATTGCTGTACCGGGAGATGAGAATTGCTTGTCAGTATTTGTCCGCAGTTGGATTATCGACCAGCCATATTTTGAAGCATACCGCATTCCTTTGCTGGAACACATCCAGCAAGTTTTGTGTGAAATGAAAAAAGATTTTCCCAATCTTTGCGATTTGTACACGCTAATGATTCACCCGCGATACGAAAAAATGAGTTTGGCTTTGGGATTTCAAAAGACTAATAGTGACAGTCAGCTATCTGTTTATTGGATGTATTTGGCATTAGATAGATTTTTGGCCCTGGATATTAAAGTGGCGCTAGTGAATGCGTAATATCCTGCCCGATCTGTGGGGTTGAGATTTCGGATCGCTTTGTTGAATATGTAAAATTACGTAACAGTCTTGCGTAATACATAAAAAATCAGCTAGTTTTGAAGCCCAGACAAAAATTGTTTCAGGGCGATCGCGGATTGTTAAGTCAGGGTGACGAGAGTGTCTGGGCTGAGTACACGGATATTTTACTACTTGGCTCGGATTGTGAATAAAAAGTAATAGGCTATGGCGCGTTTTCAAACTCCAACGATCCCCCCCAGCCCCCCTTAAAAAAAGGGGGGAGCAAGAGCGTCAACG
>JAAUPF010000086.1 GCA_012034575.1 Richelia sp. CSU_2_1
GAAAGGTGTAAAATTCTCATCAAAAACTTTGAGAGAACTTTAGATAATGCAACTGCCAAGATGAATCTTTGTTTTATTAGGTTGATGATTAAGAGGCTGGCTTCTTAGATCTCAAATGGGTTCTATATGCGTTTCTTACAGTGACAAATCCAAGGTAATTAGCTTCTACAAAATAACAACCGTCTTTAGAAAAAGTAACTGCTCTGGTTGGACTAGCTGAACTGGGATATATTTCCATAAACAGTAGTAAATATTTTTAATTTGAGACATTAGGTTAAATACACTTTTTTTCTAGAGTACGAAGATAATTATTAATTGTCAATCTTGTCAATGCCTTATTTAATCGTGTCTTTTCCCAAGACACTGTACCCCTAAAATCATAAATCCTCGTGAAATGCCGTGTAAAAATATGCTATAGTACCCAAATAACTTAATCTATCTAACTCTTATGAATATTACAGAAATTTTACAATTTGCCGATCGGTTAGTGTTTTCCCACACAGGAAAACACTTAGATCGTGTCCAAGAGGCTGTGGTAAAAGGAGTATGGGAAGGTCAAACCTACGCGGAAATTGGTGATGAATGCCATAGAAGTGAGGCCAGAGTGAGAGATGTGGGATACAAATTATGGAAAACTTTATCAAAAAGTTTGGGAGAAGAGGTTAATAAATCTAATTTTAGTTGGGCAATTCAAAGAGTTATAAATTCCCAATTTAATTCTCAGGTAGGATTAGTACATAATGTTAACTTTTGCCCTACTCATCTACCAGATAATTACCCTCATTCGATAAATAACACAGGTCAATATACAACAAATAAAACACCCTACCACAACCTCAAACAATCCCCCAAAGTTACTAATTTTTACGGCAGAACAACCGAACTATCGACTTTATCCCAATGGCTAGAAAACCCCAACACTCATTTGATCTCAGTTTTAGGAATTACAGGTATTGGTAAAAGTACCTTCGTTAAACATTTCATCAATACCCACACATTACCCGTTGATGCAATTATCTGGAAAAACCTTAAATTGTCCCCCTCTTTAGATTCCATCCTCACTGAAATATTAACAGAATTAGACCCCGACAATCAAATTATAAATACTCAAAAATCATTAAATCAAGCCTTAGAATTATTTACTGAAAAACGTTGCTTAATTATCCTAGATAACCTGCAAGATATTTTCACGCCTCAGCAATTTGCTGGAAATTATCAACCAGAATATCAAGATTATCAAACTTTTTTGCAAATGATCGCAGAATTAGAGCATCAAAGTTGTGTGATTGTTATTAGTCAGGAAAAATGTCAGGAAATGATATCTTTAGATACGGAACTTTATCCTAGTCATTGTTTGGAGTTATTTGGTTTAGCTGAGTTCGATACCGCCCATTACCCCCTTAAAAAAGGGGAGGTTAAAAATGAGGAAGCATGGTTACAATTAATTAATTTATATGAAGGAAATCCGAGATTTATACAATCAGTTATTACCTTAATTAAAGATGTATTTGACGGCAATCTATCAGAATTTATTAAGGAAGATTCTTTGATTGTAACTGAAGATATGAAATCTATATTTGATGCGATTTGGCAGCGATTATCTGCTGTGGAAAAAACTATATTACTAGAGCTGAGCGGGCAGAATCAACCGATGTCCCGAGAAGATATTAAACAGTTGTTATCTTTGTCATCTACTGAGATAATCAATGGATTACAATCTTTAACTAAGAGATTTTTGTTGACGCCACTATCTGGGAATCAAAAGTTATTTAGTTTGTCGGTAGTTTTGAGAAAATATTTAAAGGTATTTACAACTACTTGAACGGGCTAAATTGTAGCGATCGGTTATTAGCCATCATTCATTAGTCATTAGTCATTAGTCGTGGTTAGTCGCTCGCCCTAATTTCTGCTAAAATACGATTAATAAATTGAAAAAACAAGCAGGCAGCCATGACAGCAACTCTAATCCAAACTCCTCCAGCAGGAGTTTTGCTGAAAAATATTAGCTGGCAGACTTACGAATCCTTGGTCAACGAATTAGCAGAACAGCCGGGAATTCGCTTGACTTACGATCGAGGTAAATTAGAAATTATGGCCCCATTAGATCCGCACGAAGGTAGCAAAAAAATCTTAGGACGTTTGGTAGAAACAGTAACAGAAGAGTTGAATGTAGAAATTCGCAGTTTGGGTTCGAGAACTTGCAAGCGGGAGGATTTGGCTCGCGGGTTAGAACCGGATCAGTGCTACTATATCGAAAACGAGCGAATAGTCCGAAATGTCAAGCAAATCGACTTAAATCAATTTCCGCCACCCGATTTAGTAATCGAGATTGATGTTACTAGCAGTTCGATCGATCGCATGGAATTGTATGCAAGTTTGGGCGTACCGGAAGTATGGCGTTATGACGATTCTCGACTGAAATTTTATCAGTTAGAAGGTCGTGAATATGTAGAACGTGCAGTTTCTCCCCACTTCCCTTTTTTGTCGCCATCTGAGATTGTCGGATTTCTGGAAATGCAAGAAAATGCGGGCGAAACATCAATGATTCGCGCATTTCGGCAGTGGTTGAGGGGTCGAATTCCGTCAGGAGAATGAAAGGGCGATCGACCGCAATTGCTCTAATTTTTGCTAAAATGCGATTAATAATTAAAAAAATAAGCAGGCAGCCATGACAGCCACCCTAATTCAAACTCCCCCAACAGGAGTTTTGCTGAAAAATATTAGCTGGCAGACTTACGAATCCTTGGTAAATGAATTAGCCCAACAACCAGGAATTCGTTTGACTTACGATCGAGGAAATTTAGAAATTATGAGTCCATCAGCACCTCATGAAGGTAGTAAGAAAATTTTAGGTCGTTTTGTGGAAAGCGTGACTGAAGAATTAAATCTGGAAATTCGGAGTTTGGGGTCACTAACTTGCAGGCGCGAGGATGTGGCTCGCGGTTTGGAACCGGATCAGTGCTACTATATCCAAAATGAGAATGTAGTTTGGGACAAAGAACAAATCGATCTCAATGAAGATCCACCGCCAGATTTGGTGGTGGAAATTGATATTACCAGCAGTTCGATCGATCGTCTCGAATTATATGCAAGTTTGGGAGTACCGGAAGTTTGGCGCTACGACGGAAACCGTTTAATAATTTATCAATTAGAAGCAGGTGAATATGCAGAAAGAGATGTTTCTCCGACTTTTCCTTTTTTGTCGCAAGTTGAGATGCTGCGTTTTTTGGAATTGAGGAGGAGTACCAAGGAAAATGCTTTAATTCGCTTGTTCCGGGAGTGGGTGAGGAGTCAAATTCAGTCGCAGGAGTGATATCGTATTCGATCGATTGGCTGCAAAACAGCGTGAATTAAATATAGATCCCGATACAATTTAGGTCGTTTTCAAAAAATAGGGAGGTTCCAATGACTGAAATAAATTCCGAAAAGTTCTATTTTATTTTAACTAATTTGGCTTTTTACCCAATCCCGAAATGCTTTAACTAATTCTAAATAATCCATTGTTTCCGCTTGTTCCAGAAATCTGACAATCTCTAAAACAGCCACACTTGGAAATGCCAAACTTCGATCGCACTCCACATATTCCCGATTTTCCAACCTGTTAATTTTCAACCACGAACCATTATAAATCCAAACTTCCGGCACTCCCAAATCTGCATAAATCTGCAAGCTACTTTGCGATCGACTGGTAATATCAATTTCCACCACCAAATCCGGCGGCGGATCTTGACGCATGTCGATTCTTTTTTTGCCTTTAATTGCACTTATATTTTGGATGTAAAAACATTTGTCTGGTTCGGCACCAAGAAATTCGGGACGCTTGAATGTAGTAGAACCGAGTGGTTCAATTTTCACCTCTAATTCTTCAGCTAAAGTTTCAACAAATCTACCCATTACTTCTTTGAAACGTTCGTGTTCTGGAGAAGGTGCCATAATTTTCAAATTACCGCGATTGTATGTCAGTCGAATCGGTCGATCGCCAATTTCGGCCAGCAAAGTTTCATAAGTTTGCCAACTGATACCGGATAATTCGACTATTTGTTCTGGCGGACTTAGGGTTTTAGCAATCATGGTGCTACTGTGGTGAAGAGTTCGTTGGCGCAGCCATCGGGCTTTTAAATTATAACATCAATTGGGTAGTTGGTAATTGGTAATTGATAATTGGTAATTGGTAATTGATAATTGGTAATTGGTAATTGGTAATTGGTAATTGTCAACTGTCAGCGAGCGTATTCGGTTGAGTCGCTTGCGCAATACCGGGGCGAAGCATATGCCTGTCGGCAGGCTAACGCCAACGGATATTTAAACTATTGATTTATTTATTGTTGGCAATATCGCATCCACACTAACTGTAAAATCGGGAAATCCGATCGGTGCTATCTCTTGACCTCGGTGCAGCTTTAAAATTAAATTGTAGCCGTTAGGTGTTGGTTGGCGGTAGACTTCCAAACTGTTTTCCACTAAATTGAGGAGCCAAACTTCTGGAATTAGCGATCGAACGTAAATAGGTATTTTGATATCCAAATTGTTATCCACCCCACACTCAGTTATTCCTATTAAAAGTAGCACTTCAGATACTTCTATATATGTTATTTCGCAACTATCAGCGCGAAATCTCAGCAATACCATGTCGGGTTTTATTTCGGTTTGCTTGTTTAACTGAACCTGGTTTTTAAAGTCTAAACTAGCCGTAGTTTCGGGGAGTTGTCCGAAAATTGCTATCAGTTGTTGCAAACATCTTGCTTGAGCGATTCCAGTCGCCGGCATTTGAATAATTTCTCCTTCTATTAGTTCGACGTGATCGGACTTGGAAAGAATACCGAGCTCGAACATTTGATGGTATTCTTTCACTGTAAAGAGCCGTTTTTTAAGCTGTGCTGACATGGCGATTCTCCTTTTTGGCAACTCCATTTAATTTGGGATTTGGATTCATTTGAAAAATATTGGTTTGCGAAACAGTTCGATCGAGGCCTTAAATTGCGGTAATAAATCCAGTTAATCCAGTTAAAGTTAAGTCAACATATTATGCTAAAATTGAGTAGTATTTAGTAAGAGCTTTGTTGATTTTAGGAATAACATTTGATGGTGCGCGATTCAATGCTTGCTCTAACAAACAGCCTGCTAAATCGCGAAATCCTAAAACACTCGCAATACAGGCATCGCGGATACAACCCTGCCAATTCTGCGTTTCTTCAACCAACGCTACTTCTTTGCGTACATAATAAGCATCTGCCCAGAATAGCTGTCCTCCTTGTCTGGAAGTAGACACAATCCGCCCATCAAAAATTTGTACGTCCCTATATTTGAATGCCGATTTGTTTGGCCAACTGGTGTAGTGGCAAAGATTTGATAATTGCCACAAAACAAAGCCTCGCTGGCGCAGAAAAGAGTCGATATCGCCGAACAGAGGCTGACCTACATAAATAGGGTTAAATTCTACTTCAATTTGCAAAGCTCGTACAGATTTTAAGCAATTTTCCGCTCCTTCTAAAACTCCTAATTCCGATCCTTGAGTATCTAGTTTGATAAAATCTAGATCGCCGATCCCAGCAGAGGCGGCCCAGATATCCATTGTAGTTACATCAATCTCTGTTTCGCCCGCTAATTTTGCACAACCCAGATGAGGCATAGAATTTGTAATTAATGGATCGGGTTGGTACAAAGAGCTACAAGCTCGTTCAGCAGTCAAGAAAAGTTGCTTTTTACCCTCAGAATTACCCAATGCTTTGGGAATAAAAAGTATGTTACCAGAACCTCGATAAGTATTCTGCAAATGCTCGCACTCAGCAGCATCTGGATCGAAACCTATTAACGTAACATTGGAACCAAAAACAGACCAAGCATCAGCAAATCCCCACCGACATCCGACATCTACAACCATTAAATTCAGTTCCAAGTCGGCAGCTAACGTAGCAATAAATGGCAAAGTAGCTGCAATTTTTGGTTGCTCTTCGCCGATCGTAAATGATGGTGAATCTAAGACCATAAAAGTAAAGGGATAGTTTTTTATATGTAGTAAGGTGCGCACTGCGCACCCTACAAACTTTATTTCGGAGTAAGGTGCGCACTGCGCACCCTACAAACCAATTGTACCCTACAAATTAGCTTTGCGCTACAGGTTCCTTAGCCAAGAATTTCTCCAATTCAGTCAAAGCATCGGCATCAACTTTCGTCTGCATCGGGCAGAATTTCGGCCCGCACATCGAACAGAATTCAGCAGTTTTGTAGATATCTGCCGGCAAAGTTTCATCGTGATATTCTCGCGCTCTTTCCGGATCTAACGACAGCTCAAATTGGCGGTTCCAATCAAAATTGTAGCGCGCTTTCGAGAGTTCATCATCGCGATCGCGCGCGCCCGGCCGCCGCCGCGCAATATCCGCCGCGTGGGCTGCAATTTTGTAAGCAATTAACCCGTTTCTGACATCCTCAGCATTCGGCAATCCCAAATGTTCCTTCGGCGTCACGTAGCACAGCATAGCAGTACCGTACCAACCGGCCATCGCTGCCCCAATTGCTGAGGTAATGTGGTCGTATCCCGGCGCAATATCTGTTACCAACGGCCCCAAAACATAGAAGGGTGCTTCCGAACATTCCTCCATTTGTTTCCTAACATTAAACTCAATTTGATCCATCGGTACGTGACCGGGACCTTCGACCATTACCTGCACGTCATCTTCCCAAGCTTTGCGAGTTAATTGACCCAAAGTTTTGAGCTCGGCTAATTGCGCTTCATCGGAAGCATCGTGAGTGCAACCCGGCCGCAGGGAGTCTCCCAAACTAAAACAAACATCGTATTTTTTAAAGATTTCAACGATGTCTTGGAAGTGAGTGTAGAGAGGATTTTGTTTGTGGTGGTGCAGCATCCACCGCGCCAAAATGCCGCCACCACGAGATACAATGCCCGTAATTCTGTTTCTTACTAAGGGCAAATGTTCGATGAGAATTCCGGCGTGAATCGTTTGATAATCGACACCTTGTTGGGCGTGTTTTTCAATGATGTGCAGGAAATCATTGGCTGTCAGATTTTCGATTTTGCCGTGCACGCTTTCCAAAGCTTGGTAAACTGGAACAGTTCCGATCGGCACCGATGAAGCGTTGATAATTGCCGTGCGAATTTCATCCAAATTGCCGCCGCCGGTGGACAAATCCATCACGGTATCGGCACCGTATTTCACAGCTAATTTCAGCTTGTCAACTTCTTCTTGCAAATTAGAAGAATTCGGAGATGCACCGATATTGGCATTAACTTTGCACTTAGAAGCAATGCCGATCGCCATCGGTTCTAAATTGGGGTGATTGATATTAGCTGGAACAATCATCCGTCCCCGCGCCACTTCTTCGCGAATCAACTCCGGCGGGAGATTTTCTCGCTTAGCAACGTGCTGCATTTCCTCAGTAATTACACCTTGTCGCGCGTAGTGCATTTGAGATACATTGCTGTGTCCGCGACGCTTAGCGATCCATTCGGTACGCATATCTTAATGTCCTTAATAAACAGCTTCCCTCCGCTGGTATTACCCAGACTCAGGTTCTAAGGGTGTTTCTCAGCCCGAATATTCAGGCACCCCTAGCTAAGTTTGTCGATCGTACACCAATTTCTGGGTGCGACTGCGGCAACTAAGGAAATCTTAATATTGAAAGTTCGATCGGGTTCGCAAGCGAAGGCTAAAGAGGATTGGCTATAATAGATTAGTTCAGATTAGGTAAAGCGATATGTCAGATCGAGGTGAGACAATTACGACACAAGAACAAGCAACTATCGAGGAAAAAGACTCGATCGAAAATAGCCTGGAAGAAGAATCAGATGGAAAAATTATCTTCAGATACTCGATCGCCAGTTATGGAGCAGACTATACTATTGACAGTCTTGTTAGACGCATCCAAGATGGCAGCATATATCTCCCTTCATTCCAAAGAGCTTACGTATGGAATATTAATGTTGCTTCCCGTTTTATAGAATCTCTTTTGTTGGGTCTTCCAGTTCCCGGAATATTCCTATCAAAAGAACAAGACACGAACAAGTTGTTAGTAATTGATGGATCGCAGAGGTTGCGCACGCTTCAGTATTTTTATGAGGGAGTATTTTACCCCACAAAAAAAGAGTTTGCCCTAAAAGATGTGGAGCCAAAATTTGAGGGATTTACATACAAGTCTTTACCATCGGAATATCGGCGGAGTTTGGATGATTCGATCTTACACGCTACAATTGTCAAGCAAGATGAACCTTCTGATGATAACAGTAGCATCTATAATATTTTTGAGCGGTTGAATTCAGGAGGTACAACACTAACATCTCAAGAAATTAGAGGTGGCATTTATCATGGCAAATTCAAAGATTTACTTAAACAACTAAATCAAAATAATTCATGGCGAGATATTTATGGAAAATCCGATTCAAGAATGCGGGATGAAGAGATGATCCTGCGTTTTCTAGCACTATATTTTAATGGCTATAGTTACAAGAAGCCACTGAAAGAATTTCTCAATCAATTTATGGGTAAAAATCGAAGTTTGAAGCTACACTCAGAGTCTCAAATAAGACAAGCATTTGAGGGAACAATCGAAGTTATTCATCAATCTCTGGGCGTTCAAGCTTTTAAGCCCAAGAAATTAATTAATGCTGCTGTTTTTGACGCTGTGATGATAGGTTTAGCCCGCAGATTAGAAAAAAGTAAGATAGACAGCGAAACATTAAAAGATAGATATCAAAAACTTTTGAATAACGAAGAATTCCGTCGCTTTACGGTTGACACGGCGCGTACTACTGAGGAGGATGCTGTTAAAGGTAGAATTGAAATTGCCACTAAAGTTTTTGCTGCACTGTAATGAAAAACAAAGAGATTACCAGCAATAAGCAGAGACTTGACAATTTGTTTAAAAAAATTACAGCTTTCTCAGCAGATACCGATCTTCAATCCCATTGGGCTAGATATTTATGTATTTTAGTATCGGGATTTTTAGAGACTTCGGTGCGTATAATTTATAGAGAATATGCTAGAAATAAAGCCATACCGCAAGTAGCTAACTTTGTTGAGGGGAAGCTAGAAGATTTTCAGAATCCTAAAATGGAGAAAATTCTACAATTAACAGGGTTATTTAGCAAAGAGTGGGAAAACGAGCTGAGGCGCGAAACAGACGGTGAACTAAAAGACGCAGTTGATAGTATTGCCAATAACAGGAATCAGATTGCACATGGTGGTTCCGTTGGCATCAGTTACAGTCAGATAAAAAGTTACTACGATCGAGCTATTAAGGTAATTGAAATTATCGAAAATCAATGCAGTAAATAACGATCGCAATTTTTGTAGAATGCAAGACCTAAATCGTAAGTTATATGTTTGCAAAAAGCGCTATTTTCTAACCTAAAATTCGATCGATACTTACTTCAAACTCGGGAAAAGCCAGGGACGAAATGCTTGCGCCTCGTTCCAATTTTTGCATCGAACTGTAGCCATTTGCCGTCGGATTGCGGTAAACTTCCAAACAGTTTGCTTCTAAATCCCACAACCATACTTCTTGAATACCAGATTGCGCGTAGTTGGGTACTTTGACAGTGCGATCGAAATCAACTGTGCTATCTGAAACCTCGACTAATAGCAAAATATCTCCGCTATTTGGTAGCGATTCTTCATAAAAATCTGGGCGACGTTGTACTAAAGCAATATCTGGTTGAGGTTCAGAGAGATCGTCCAGGCAAATAGGATTTTGCACTCTGATAATAGCAAGTCTTCGCAGTCGATCGTAAAAGAACTCAGCGAGGCGATCGACACGGGCGGCGTGACGCCTACCAATTGCTGCCATTTGGATAATTTCTCCTGCTATCAGTTCGACACGTTCGTTATCTCTAAAAACACCAGATTCAGCCATCAGGTGATATTCTTTGACTGTAAATAGCCGTCTTTGCATTTGAACAGACATAACTATTCTCCTTTTTTAGCGGTTATTTTGAGATTACCATTTTCACCCAAGATTCGATCGATACTAACTTCAAATTCGGGAAAAGCCAGCGGTGAAATAATTGCGCCTCTTTCCAACTTTTGCATCGAACTGTAACCATTTGCCGTCGGATTGCGGTAAACTTCCAAACAGTTTGCTTCCAAATCCCACAGCCATACTTCTCTAATTCCAGAGCGAGCATAGTTGGGTACTTTGACAGTGCGATCGTAATTAACGGTACTATCTGCTACCTCTACCAACAGCAAAATATCCCCACTATTTGGCAGGGATTCTTCATAAAAATCGGCACGGGGTTGCACTAAAGCAATATCAGGTTGCGGTTCTGAGTTATCATTAAGACAAATAGGATTTTGGACTCTAAAAATAACTAGGGACTCTGGAATGCGGCTAAACATTCTTGCGAGGCGATCGACGCGGGCGGCGTGACGCCTACCAATTGCTGCCATTTGAATAATTTCTCCTGCTATCAGTTCGACACGTTCGTTATCTCTAAAAACACCAGATTCAGCCATCAGGTGATATTCTTGGACTGTAAATAGCCGTCTTTGAATCTGAACAGACATAAATATTCTCCTCGTTCAAAAGTTGTTATAACTTTACTACATTTATTTGTAATATTCAAATTTATCTTGCCCGATCGCCCTAACTCAATATCGAATCGATACTTACTTAAAACTCGGGAAAAGCCAGCGGCGAAATGCTTGCGCTGCGCCCCAACTTTTGCATCGAACTATAGCTATTTCCTGTCGGATTGCGGTAAACTTCCAAACAGTTTTCTTCTAAATCCCACAACCATACTTCTTGAATGCCAGAACGTGCGTAATTCGGTACTTTTACAGTGCGATCGAAATCAACTGTGCTATCTGAAACCTCGACTAATAGCAATACTTCATCCGGCAGAGGATGCGCTGTAGAGTAATAATCAGCACGAAATTGTAGCAATGTCACATCCGGTTTAGGTTCAGTTATTTCTGTCAATTGTATCGGGTTATGAACATCTAAAATAGCGCTGGTTTCTCGAACCGATCGAAACTGCACCATCAGTCGCCTTACACAACTTGCATGACGGGTGCCAATTGCTGGCATTTGGATAATCTCTCCTTCTATAAGTTCTAGTCGTTCGTTATTTCTAAAAACACCAGCTTCAGCCATCAGATAATATTCTTGGACTGTAAATAGCCGTCTTTGTATTTGAACAGACATCACTCTTCTCCTTTTTAGGCGGTGATTTTAAGCTGAAAAATTTAACCCAATATCAAAGCGACACTCACTTCACAATTAGGAAAAGCTAATGGAGAAACCTGTTGCCCAGACCAAAATCTTTGCATTAAAGCATAGCCATTTGCTGTAGGCTGGCGGTAGACTTCCAAACATTCAGCATTTAAATCGACTAGCCAAACTTCCTGAATGAGCGATCGAGAATAAATAGGAATTTTGACGTTTCTATCATAATCAACTGTACTGTCAGCTACTTCTACCAACAGCAGCACTTCCGACGGTAGTGGATGCGCGCTACCGTAATAATCAGCACGGGGTTGCAGCAATACAACATCGGGCTGAGGTTCAGTGCGTTCTGTCAACTGAATGGGATCTTGAACTCCGATAATAGCTAAGTCCTCTGGAATTTCGTTGAACCGTCGGTTGAGACGCTTAACACTCCTAGCATGACGAGTACCGATTGCAGCCATTTGAATAATTTCCCCTTCGATTAATTCGGTTCGATCGCCCTTGGAAAAAATTCCAGCCTCACCCATCATGTGATATTCTTGGACTGTAAATAGCCGTTTTTGAAGCTGAACGGACATAATTATCCTCCCGATCTGCCGACTTCCTCAATTTATCACAAAAAAACCGCCCCCAACGGAGCGGCATAAAAAGGAGAAATCAACAGTTAACTCAAACTATTAAATCAGAGTAATAGCAGTAGACTCCGGAGCGCCGATCGCCCTTAAACAGAAGCTGCGGAAACAGCCCGATCGCCCTCACTATTTGAGCTATTTAAACTATCAGATACTGCCTCAGAATTTGGCTCGCTAGTATTCTCGGATTCGCCCGATTCAATACTATTTGTATCCTGTTTTAATTCCGATTCCAGCGCACCTCGCTCGCGCCAAGCTTCGGCATTTTCTGGCTTGATAGCAATAGCTTTATCGTAGGCTGCCATTGCTTCTTCATAGCGCTTCAATTCTGACAAAACAGTACCGCGACGCCGCCAAGCATCGTAGGCATCGGCTTTGATAGCAATTGCTGTATCGTAAGCAGTGAGAGCTGCTTCGTATTTCTGCAATTTAATCAAGGATTCGCCTTTGCCAAACCACGCTTCATAGCAGTCGCCTTTAATATTAATTGCTTGTTCGTAGGAAGCAATTGCTGCTTCGTGCTGCGACATTTCTCGAAAACTACTCCTCGATTGTGCCACAGTTCAAAGTCATTGGGTTTAATGGCGATGGCTTTTTCGTAGGACTCGATCGCTTCTTGATAGCAGTGCATTCTGGCGAGTACAGCACCTCGATTGTACCAAACTTCGTATTTGTCGGACTGAATGGCGATCGCGCGATCGTAGGAAACTACAGCATCGGCATATCGGAGCAATCTCCACAACATATTGCCTCGATTGTACCAAGTTTCGTATCTGTTTGGATTGATTTCTAAAGCGCGATCGTAGGAAGCAACTGCTTCGGCGTACTGCTGAATTTTGCCCAACATTGCGCCGCGATTGTGCCAAATTTCGCTGTCAGTGTCTTTGATAGCGAGGGCGCATTCGTAACAGGCGATCGCTTCTTGATAGCGCTGCAATTTTCCTAAGAAAGCCGCTCTGTTGTGCCAAACAGCGTAGTTGTCTGGCGCGATTTCGCAAGCTTTTTCGTAGCTGAGTAAAGCTTCTTCGTACCGCTGCAATCTGCCCAGCAGATTTGCTTTATTATACCAAAATTCGTACCGTTCTGGTTTCAGAGATATTGCTCGATCGAAACAGGCGAGACCTTCTTCGGGGCGCTCCAATTTGATTAACACATTTCCGCGCCAATACCAAGCTTCATCTATATTATTGTTCAATAAAATAGCTTTCTCAAAACACGCTAAAGCCTCCTCATAATTTCCTGCTAAATACAGCGCTTCCCCTTGCTTGATATAATCGTCAGCTATTAATTGACCCCCAGCAGTGGGAGCGGGTTCAACTTGCTGCTGTGGGGAATTGTCGGTCGGCTGTTGAGCTTCTGGCTTAACAGATTCTTTTTCCTGCGCTACAACTTGCGGCACTTGAGAAATTTCTTGAACGATTTGAGATTTCTTTTCATAAACTTCGGTGAGCAAAACTTGCAGGTGCATCAAAAATTGAGATTTCAGAGTTTCAATTTGCTCGACAGAAGATTTTGAAAGTTCAGTTTCTCTAGTTAAAAATTCGACAGACTCTTTAGCCGCCATCATTTGCATTTCCAATTCATCCCTCAATTTTTCAGTTAGTTGCTTGGAAGTTCTCAACTCAGATTCCAAGACACCAATGCCCTGCAAGCGTTTGTTGGCATCAGCAACTAACTGTTTGACGATCGCATTCCGAATCAGCCAAAAAAAAGCCGATCGTCACAGGAGGAAATAGAGTAGCAAGAATTAGCAAAACATTGAGCAGAGTTGTGGTATTGTTAAAACCGTAGGCCGATTCAGCGCTGTCGTTAGAACGCAAAGAAATCAAATCTAAAGCATCGCGAACTTGAGGGCTGGAATTGGCACCGGATGAGATTAATTTAGCCAGCCAAGTTTCTTGTAAAGATTTTGTCAGTTCATCCTGAGCCGGCAAAGATGGCGTATTTGCTACTTTTTTCGCTGCCGGAGATGGCGTAATTTTAGCCGATGCAACGAGCAAATCTGCGGTCGATCGAGCAGTATTTCTCGGAGAAAATTGCTCGCTAGCGATGGTTTCTGGGGCGCTAATTGACTCGGCAGGACGCAGTGCGGTATTATCTATAGAGTCAACAAAATTGCTAGTCTGCGGCACCTGGGGAGAGACTGGAACAGGAGCAGGATTCGCGTTAGTTTTAGCAGTTAAATTTTGGGATGCTAGAGCAGCCAGAGTCAAAAGAGCTACATTTGAGGCTCGCATAACGTTAACTCACTTACGATAAATTAGCGGTTAATTGTCAGCCATCCAGCGATCGCGCCCGTATTGACATCAGTTAAAATAGCTGACGCGAGAAAGATTGGAATGCTATATATCCAACATACGGTCTATCTCCAATAAATCGGGAAAACTGGCAGAAGAAACTGGGCGCTGGCAACCGGGCCCCTCACAAACGAAGTCTGCCGCACGGGCGTGCAGGCTTCACCAATGCAGGCTGAAGAATTATTTTAGGGGTAGGGCAATGCTGTTTTCGCTACGGTCGATCGCACTTAGAAAACTTGCTGTTACCCTGTTCTTAAGGGGGGTTAAATGGGGGATCGAAATCTCATCATCAAAGGAGAAATCTCGTGTTTTTCCGAGTCGATAACCCCCTAAATACCCCTTAAAAATGGGGACTTTGACAACTGCTCGATCGCAGGTGAAATCTCGTGTTTCCCCGAGCTGAGATCCCCCTAAATCCACGGCAGTTGCTACCTTTGGGGGGACCCCAAGATCGCACTGCCTCCCCTTAAAAAGGGGGACTTTAAGCACTTCCGGTCCCCCCCAACCTAAGGGGGGCTAGGGGGGATCTCAAATCGAGCCAAAATTAACACTACCGATATTAGTAGCAGGAATTCCGCCCAGAATTGCTAAAGTTTCCCCAGTTTGGGCGATGCGGATGAATGTTCGATCGTTCTCTTGAACCACAGCTAATTGCGAGAAAGTCAGTCCGTTACTCAAGACAAACAAATCTTTATCGATTTCAAAATCAGTAATGGTATCAGTCCCGGAATTGGTGGCAAGTAAGAATTTATCTAATCCTTTTCCACCTGTCAAGGTATCATTTCCCAAACCGCCATTTAGCAAGTCATCGCCCTTTCCTCCTAACAGAATATCGTTACCATCGCCGCCGTTCAAATTATCGGCACCGCGACCGGCATATAAGACATCACCGCCACTATTTCCCAGCAAAGTATCGCTACCTTTGCCGCCGAAAATAGTATCATTTCCGATCGCGCCGTCGAGAGAATCGTTGCCCCTCATGCCCATCAAAACATCATTGCTGCTGGTGCCGGTGAGGATGTCATCGCCATTCGTACCGTCGATGCGATTCCCAGAATTGCTGCCTAAATCCGCATCGCCGGTGACAACGGGAGCGGCAATTCCAACAGGCAAAACTACTGCTTGCAATCGGCTATCTAAAGTAGCACCGGTATTATCAGCAACTACTTGGGAAATTGTCTTATTTCCCGTACCAACTGCTTTGAAATCCTGACTCGTCGGGCCTAAAGCTACTTGTTGGACGCGGGCAACTGATTCAGGAATTGATGCTCCTGTTGGGTTGGCAACAGCGGTATCGATGCGCTGATTGGCTGTTGCCATTACAGTCGCAGCTTGCGGGATAAGTTGGATGATTTGTTGGCTGTTGAAACTCGGATCGATTTGCTGGATTTTCGCAGCAGATTGTTGAATTATTGGTGCTAAAACTGCTGCATTGCTGAGGTTTAAAACAGCACCGGATTGCATTTGGTTCGCGATCGAACCTACAACAGCCTTGACCAAATCCTTAGTTGCCGCACTCGATGCACCGTCAATTAAAGCAGCAGTTTGAGTGATGAAATTTTGGACTTTCACCATTGCTGCTAAAGTTTCGACGCCACCGGGTTGGTTATTGTTGGTGGCTAAAATCGGATCTAAGTTAGTCAGGTCAACATCAGCCGGGAGAGTCAGGGCAGCTTTGACTAAAGATTGGGCTTCTTCTGGTGCAATTCCCTTGTCAATTAAGTCGGCAACTAAGCTGGTTAAGAGGGTGACGACGCTAGAATCTGGCGGTGCGGTGACTGGTGTTTCTAGGGGTAAACCGGTAGCGGTGTCAGTGCCTCCAGTGGCAACTAAATGACCTTCTTCGGGGTCGATTTCTCCGTTTTTGTTGGTGTCGAAAATGTCGAAGGGGATGTCGAGATTGAATTTACCGCCACCATCGGTTGTGGTGGATGGTTCGTTGGAATCTTTGATGCCGTTTTTGTTGGCATCGAGGAAGAGAGTCGCGCCGGAAATATAGCCGTCAATGACCAAACCAGAGTAAATGGAGTAATAGATGGGAACTATTTGTGATGCACTAGCACCTAAAGGATCTGTTGCTGTTAATCGAAAATAGTATTTCACTCTTGGATCTGGTGGGTTCTCGCTCGATTTCTGAGTGAATTTGATGGTGTTATTGTCAGAGTCGAAAGAGAATTCGAGCCAACTCGGTAAAGCATCGCCAGTGGGTAAAGGAGTGCCATCAGAATTAACCTCAGTGAGTTGGTAAGTTAGCTTTTGACCGTCCGGATCGATGTAGACATCTTGGATGTTTACACCAGAAGAATTATACCTCGTGCCCGTGCTGAGCTTAATCTTCTCTTCTGGTGGGTTGTTGTTGCGTTCGTTGTCCGCGATCGTCACAGTAGCAGTAGAGGGTTCACCTACATTATTGTAAGTTTCGGGAGTTCCCAAACTAATAACAACTTTCTCATCACCTTCTACTCGGCTATCGTCAACAGGTCTAACGACGATCTTAACGCTGCGTTCATTAGCTGGGATAATTACATTTACCCTTGTTCAAGATTAAAAAGAGGTGGCAAAGGTTCAGAGATAATCTTGAATTCTCGCCAAGAGAAATATTCGTAAGACCACTCGTAATCTGTGAAGTTGGCTGTGGTATTCTCGTTGAGCTTGAAGGGAACAAGCAAATCTTTGTCGAGCGAGCCGGTACGAGTAATTGTGAATTCTCCGGGATTGGCTGCTTCTATGGCTGGAGGAGCTGTTTCAGCTTCAGCGGCATTGGGATCTGTAGCAGCGATCGTAACTTTTCCAGGAAAATCGGAGATTGTAAAAGGTTTTCCTTCGACAAACGGTGAGGCAGCCCGAGTACCGTCGATCGCCTGTACGCTCCAGTAATAAGTTGGTGGATTGTAAAAAGAATAACCATCGTAAGGCGGGGCAGGGGTTAAGTAATCTGGCTTCAACAGCCAACCATAACCCCCGTAGTATAGGTTGCTATTAGCTTGGTTGACATTCCCCAACTGCACCACTTTCCGAGTCCCATCATCAGTGGACATTGGACTCACAATGTACTGTTTAATATCGTCGCCACCGTTGGGATTTTTATAAGTAGTCCAAACTCGCAGATTGTAGCTTAAACCCTGATTTGGAGTTTGAGCGTCGGTCTGATTCCCCCATTCAGGAGGCCAACTTAAGACAACTCCTTCCTGAGTAATCTGAGGGTCATTTAAACTTTGAGGTGCAGAGGGTGGCGTATTCGCATTAGGGGTATTATTGCGGTAGATTTTGACAAAGCTGCCACCGCCAACAGGTGAATTATCATCTCTTGTTGTGAGTGCTATATCCAGTCTTCCATCTTTGTTGTAATCTCCCCAAGAAGTGGCCGAGCTGCCAAGATTACTATTAGGTAGCCCTGTATCGGAAATGGACGTAAAACCAAACTCATTTTGTCGGTAAACGTTGGCCGCACTGAAACCCATAGGTTCTGTCAAAAGGATATCCAGTTTGCCGTCGTTATCGTAGTCTCCCCAAGCACCGAAACCAGCACCAAAGCTACTAAAAGTAGGGAGTGCCTGAAAGCTAGCAGTATCTCCACTCCAGTTCAGGAATACCCTGGTAGGGCTGTACTGCGGATAAGAATTATCATTTAAACGTTGGCTTTGACCTGCAAGCAAGATATCTAGTTTGCCATCATTGTTGGAGTCTCCCCATGCACCGTAGCTAATAGGTTCGTTAGGTTCGTTGGGGTTTCGATACTGCACCAGTGGAGTGTTCTCTTCAGTAAAACCATTGCCAGTGTTGCGATACAGTTTTGCGATGTATTCTGAACCGGTGTCGCCCGCGAGTAAGATATCCTGTTTGCCATCGTTGTTGTAATCTCCCCAGGCCGCATTGCCTTTAACACCGGGCAAGCTAGCCCCAGTCTCCTCCTCAAAGCCAGAGAGGCCATCGTTGCGGAACACTTTGGAGATGTAGCCCGCACCCGTGTCGCCCGTGAGTGCGAGATCCTGTTTGCCATCGTTGTTGTAGTCTCCCCAAGCTGCTGAACCGTTGGCAATACCAGGCAGCTTTACTCTTTCGTCCAGACGAAATACAGTGGAATTGAACCCGGACGGGGCAAATTGGCTGTCAGCCTTTGGGTTCCAGTACAGTCTGGTGATCGGGGTGTAAGGCGAACCGATGGTCTGTAAGTCTTCTGCAGGAGTATCAATTACGCCTGCGAGCAAGATATCGAGATCGCCATCATTGTCCCTGTCTCCCCACGTAGCAGAAGGTTTAGCAAAATACCCATTCTGATAATTTTGCGCGATCGTACCTGCGTAAACGAGAGGCAGCCCTATATCAACTGGCTCAAAGTCATTACCGTTCTCAAAGTCATTACCGTTCTCAAAGTCATTACCGTTATTGTTGCGGTACACTTTGGGGCGGTACGCTGTGGGTTGATATGAGTAGTCTGGTGAACTCTGTTGTTCCATCACCAACAGATCCAAATCGCCGTCATTGTCGAAGTCTCCCCACGCATTAGGGCCGACAAAACCAGGTATCGTTTGACCGGCGAGTTCGGTGAAAAGTTTATCAGCCTCCGCCGTCGCAAAGGCAGTTTCGCCACCTAGCGGTCGATCGCCCGAAGGAAAACCAAAAGGTCGATCGTCCGATCGCAAAAAGGCAATATCCGTGTTAACAACCTCAGCATCCGGTGCGTCGAGGCCGTTGTAGTCGCTATCTGCACTGACAGCAGGCGCAGTCACAATCTTATAAGCCTTATTGGGGTCAAATAACTTATCGCCCACACCAGTTATCGTAATAGGCTGCCACTGATTCCAATTAGCAGAATTGAAGGTAATCGATGTCGGTGAAATTACTCCTTCTGCCTCATTGCTGCTGCGCAGATCGATTCTCACATCAGCAGTCGGTTGCTTGTTGAGTCTGATGCTGAATTCGTCTGTGCCGCCTGCTTCTGTTGTTACTAATCCCGATGACGGACTAATAATAATTCCAGGACTTCCAACTATCGGCGGTGGTGGATTGCCATTATTGTCGATCGGCGGCGGTGGATTGCCGTTATTGTCGATCGGCGGTGGATTGCCATTATTATCGATAGGTGGTGGATTGCCGTTATTATCGATCGGCGGTGGATTGCCATTATTATCGATCGGCGGCGGATTGCCATTATTGTCGATCGGCGGTGTTGCAATGTCATCATCAACGATCGCCCCCACAACCCCCGCAACCGCAATCCCATTATACTTAGCATCAGTGCTAGTAACTGTGTGAGTAATATTCCCGCTGTGCGCGCCTTCCACGATCGCATCATCAACAGCAATTACCGTAACGGTTTTAGCGACATTCCAATCAGTCGCAGTGAAAGTTAGAGGGGCGATCGGCTGAATCTGATTATCTGTTGTGAGATTAATGGTAACATCAGCAGTCGGCTTCGATTTCAGGACTACAGTGTACGTACCGTTAGCACCGTTTTCTGTTGCTGTTGTCTCGGTGGGAGTCACAGTCACGCCTGCTGTATTGTTGTCCTTGTTAGTCAGGCTGACATCGGCAACATCTTTGTTGCTGTAATTCGGATCGGTACTGACAGTATTAGCCGTGATAATTTTGTAGTCAATATCGCCGTCAGCAATGCTGTCATCAACACCAGTTACTGTTATCGGTTTCGGTTGATTCCAATCAGCAGGAGTGAAAGTTATGCTCGCGATCGAAACAGTTCCCTCAGCAACTTTGTCACTGCTCAAATCGATACGAACATCAGCAGTTGGTTGAGTGTTCAGCACTACAGCAAAGTTAGCAGTACCGCCTGCTTCTGTTGTGGTTAATCCCGCGATCGGATTGACAGTAACTCCCGGAGTTTCGTTATCGCTGTTTGTAACCGCAACATCATCGGGATTGAGGTTGTTGTAATTAACATCGGTACTCTCAGCAGCAGCCGTGACAATTTTGTAAGCTACAGGGCTATCAGCTACCAAATCATCAACGCCTGTCACCGTCGCAGGCTGCGGCGTACTCCAATTATCGGGAGTGAAAGTTAAACTATTGGTAGAAACAGTTCCCTCTGCTGTATTGTCGCTGGTAAGGGCGATGCTAACATTAGCAGTTGGTTTAGTGTTGAGTTTGACTGTAAATTCTGCTGTGCCGCCTGTTTCTGTTGTCGATAATGATTTGGGAGTTACCGTAAAGCCGGCGGTGTCATCATTGGTAATAGTTGTGGTAGCCGTGGGATTCGGAATTGTCGGCGCGCCACCGGGTGAAACAGGATTGGATAAGGTAATAGAAACAGTTTTATCCGGTTCGATTTCGGCATCTCCCAAAACATCCAAAGTAATAGTTTTGGATGTTTCGCCTTCTGCAAAAGTGATTTTGCCAGTAGCAGCAGTTGCACCAGAAGTGCCGCCGATATTGTTGTAATCAGTGGCGTTAGTAGCAGTACCGCCGATCGCATAATCTACGGTACTCCAAAGTTCCGTGCTGCCGCTGCGAGTAATGGTAAATGCGATCGGAGTTGTGCCAGAATTGCCTTCGTTAACGGTGGGAGGATTGGCGGCAATAGTATAAAAACTATTTCTGTCTAAAATTGAGACTTGTGCTTGACTAAACCCAGCACCAGCAATACCGACAATACCGCCAGAAATTGCACCTAAATTGAGGATTAACTGTTCGTTACTGTCAACGATATTGTCAGCTTTAATCGTGACTGCAATATTCTGAGTGAGAGTCGTAGTGTTAGCAGGAAAAGTCAGCGATGTAGTTGAAAGAGTGTAGTCTGTACCTTGAGTAGCCGTGCTGCTGGGGTCGATGACAATGGGTACAATAACATCACCGAAAGAACTGCTGTTGCTAATAGTAACGGGGATATTAATTACGGTGTCGGTAGCGCCTTCATTAACATTGTAGATGTTGGTGTACTGACTGGCCGGTTCAAACTTTACCCTACTGGGTGTATTGAGGAGAACTGAAACAGTGTTGTCTGAGAAGTTTGTTGCAGCAATATCCGGCCTGTTATCTCCATCAATATCCTTCACCATCACGGAAGAAGGAGAAGAATTAGCGGAACCTACTGGAAAGTTTATGGCAGTGTTAAATTCTCCATTACCTTGTCCAATCAGAACAGAAACGGCTTTAGCTGTACCGTTTGTCACGGCCAAATCAGATTTGCCGTCGCCGTCGATATCTCCGGCAGCCAGGAAAGTTGTATCTACTGCTAAATTGGGAGCAGCAGTAAAAGTTTTATCGGGATTTTGCAACAGAATTGAGATGTTTTTAGATGTAAGATTAGCTACAGCTAAATCGTCTGTATCGCCCGCATCAAACCTCCCAACCGCGATCGAATACGGCCCTGTTCCTACGGGAATAGTTGGACCGTTGGTAAAGACTCCACTATCGTTTGCCAATAGAATTGAAACTGTATTATCGGCACGGCTTGTGACAGCTAAGTCGTCTTTTTTCCCATCGCCATCAAAGTCGCCCACGGCGATCGAAGTGGGCTGTCTTCCTACCAAAGAATTGACTGGCGCACTAAAAGTTCCATCGGGATTTCCCAACAGAATGGAGACAACACCGTTAGTATTGGGGCTGCCAGTACCCCGATTTGCTGGCACAGCTAAGTCCAATGTGGTGTTATTGTCAAAATACCCCACAGCAATATATTGAGGGGCACTGACGGGGTTTAAAGTCACGCTGGTGGGAGCACCTAAGCCGGTTGCGCTTCCTGGGAAAAATGATAGGGAATTAGAGCCAGCACTCGAGCCGTTTACCAGCAAATTGTCGGATGAGCCACCCTGATTTCTGCCTGCGGCAAGGGCAATTGACCCTACTGTTAAATTAATAGCTGGGTCAAAGCCACCTGCGATATTTCCAAATAGAATCGAAGTTCCAGAAGTTCCACCTCCGGGAGCATTGCTGTTGGATACAGCTAAATCTTTTGTGCCGTCGCCGTTAAAGTCTCCGGTATCAACCAAGACGGGATTTGAACCTACAGCAAAGTTTGTAGCTGGCTTGAAACTACTTAAAACATATTCGTAACTCGCCAATATTTCTGGTTCAAATACCAGCGGTGTTTGAATTTCCCCGGTTGTTGTTTCTAGTTCCCAGTTGCCACCTTTTGCCGCGCTTCCCGTGAGGTTTTTGGATGCGGCTACATTGGTATTTGTGAGTTGGGCAATGCGCTGGATGAAGGTGAAACCATCGAAATCGAACCCCACATCTAAATCTCTCGCTTCTTCCCCAATACCGCCGGGTAATTCATTCCCCGTCTCATAGTACAAATCCCTTTCAGAGGACTGTTTATTTAATTGTTTGTTGGAATGTTTATTGAAAATTTCCCCAGTCGGTTTCAACCGACTTTCGCTATGAGACGGGGGTTTGAACCCCCGGCGGACTGTGGGACAAGCGCCAGATGCTGAACTACCAGCGATGTTTTTAGAAGCGGCAATATTTAGAGGTTGTTCGTGGGTGAGGGCGGGTTTATTTAACCTGTTTGCTGTGTTTAAAATCGTTGGCGAACCCGCCCCTACAAGATTGTTGGGGGGTTTGAAACCCTGGCGAATTTTTGGTCGATCGCGAGATCCCGATGCCACATTGCACCCGTAAATTAGTATTTCAGCACTATCTGTAAAAGCACTCTGCCACTGTCGCAATTGCTGCGAATATGCCTCTAAATTATCTTCGCAAAATCCGGTTTTTCCGATTTGCAAACTTCCCGGACTGCCGTGAGAAATGATGTGGATGCTATCAATATTAGTTCGATCGCCCAAAATTTCCGTAATTTGCTCGATCGCATCCCGCCCCGCATCCAAAACAACTACTTCCGTCCCCGGTTTCACTCCGGCAACTAAAGTTTGATAGTCGTCTACCTGAGAATCGATAAAGGCGATCGATTTTCTGAAACTTGAAACCTGTGAATTTGACATAATACACCTGCTTGGGGTTTGAAAAAAAAGACAACAATCCTCCACCCAATTTCGCGACTACTGTCCGAAATCTACCCGAAATCTACCCGAAATCTCCGAATGTTTTCGATCGAGAAACCAGTATTATTTCCTAAAAAATGTAGTTGGAATATCTGTATTTTGTAACAATAGCAGTATTTTGAGAAAAGTACTATAAATTTTTATTTAAAAACACCCTGTTAATTAAATTTTTTATAAAGATGCGGAACCATTATAGGTATAAATTCTACCAATTTCAGAAATTCGTACTACAGTTAGTAGGTATCCCTCGTGTAAGTTAATACCCCAATCAGATAATGAATCCATTACTTGTTAGACGGTAGATCCATTAATTCTATCGGCTAGATCTGTAGCGTGATTTTATGAAATTTGTATTACTTGCAAAGGGTGCAGAATTTAGGGCAAATACGCGCGATCGCGTTTGGGTTTGTGGGGACATGGCATTACTACGATCGCTAATGTCGATCGCAGCACTCGGTTGAGAATTAAGTTCGATCGTGACCAGAGTTGTTCGAGGGCGATCGAACCTTCAATCGCCCCTGAAACCAACAACTATATCGAACCAAAATCCGCAGCAGTAATTTGATTTGCAGGCACTCCATTTAAAGCGACAATACCTTGCCCGGTTGCAGCAACACTAATCCGAGTCCTGCCATTGCCTTGAACAATTGCCAATTGCGCAAAAGTCAGTCCGTTACCGAGAATTAGCAAATCTTTGCCATCTTCAAAATCGGTAATAATATCGGCTCCAGAATTGGCAGCCAGGAAGAACTTATCGAATCCTTCTCCCCCTGTTAAATTATCATTTCCCAAACCGCCGTCAAGCAAATCATCGTTCCGCCCTCCCTGCAGGAAATCGTTGCCGTTTTCGCCCTTCAAAATATCGATACCCCGGCCTCCATATAGCGAATCGTTACCCCTGCCGCCGAACAGACTGTCATCCCCATCAACGCCGTTAAGGATATCGTTGCCTCTCAAGCCGTAAATCTCATCGTTTTTGCTAGTGCCGTCGAGCAAATCATTGCCATCAGTACCGTTGATGAGACTCGGAGGCTCGATGGTAAAACTACCTTCTGTAGCAAAAGGCGAACCCGCCCAAGCAGTATCGATCGCCTGCACGCTCCAGTAATATGTTCCTGGTGACAAATCTTGGAGTGTCCAACTCCTGTTTTGACCGGCATTTCCCAATCCGACAACTTGCCGGGTGCCGTCATTGAGAGACATCGGAGCAAAAATTTCGCTACCTCCAGGTGTCGTGCCAACTCGCAGGTTGTAGTTCAAACCACCTCGAGAAGTTTGAGCGTCTGCGGCTGGATTCCAACCTAAAGAAACTTGTTTGTTATAAACTGCCGATCGCAATCCACCAGGTGCGGTAGGAGGAGTATTAGCATTAGGACTATTGTTGCGGTAAACATCGCGATCGAGCAACATATCCAATTTGCCATCTTTGTCGTAATCTCCCCAATCTGCAAAACTGCTGGTGACATTACCGGGCAAAACATTTGTATCTTCAGCAAAGCCATTGCCCGTATTGCGGAAAACCCGATTGCCCCTGTTAGTACCGGCAAGCAAAATATCCAATTTGCCGTCATTGTCATAGTCTCCCCAATCTGCCGCACTACTTCCCGGCAATACCACCCTGGTATCTTCGATAAAGCCGTTGTTGCTAGTGTTGCGAAATACCTTAGTTATTTGGCCCGCATCAGAGTTGCCAGCTAACAAGATATCCGGCAATCGATCGTTGTTATAATCTCCCCATGCTGCCGAACCGTTAGAAACACCGGGTAACGCGAAAGCTTCAACAAAACCGCTGCCCGTATTGCGGAAAACTTTGGCTATTTTGCCCCCAGCAGAATCGCCGATTAGTAAAATATCCTGTTGGCTGTCTTTGTTGTAGTCCGCCCAAGCAGCCGCACCGTTGGTAACGCCGGGAAGTTGGATATTCAAATCCGGAGTCCAATTACCCTCGCTATAGCGATACATGACGCTGGCGTTTGTGAAAGCAAATCCAGAAAAATCGGCGTTGGGAACATCTTCTGCGGTGGCATTAAGCAGGTCGAGTTTGCCATCGTTGTTGTAGTCTCCCCAGGATTGCGAACTATTAAAATTATTATTCGGTGAAACGTTGGGCAAACTCACACCGCCATCGAGTTTGATAAGGCTTCCTGGCTGAAATCGGCTTCCTATAGTTTGCAAAGCAAAATTCAGTTTGCCGTCGTTGTTGTAGTCTCCCCAAACTGCGCTAGAACCTGGACTCAATCTTGGAAAGCCGCTTTCAGCGGTAAAGGTACTGCCGGTATTGAGCAACGGCCAAGAACCAGTAAAGTTATCGCTGCTACCGGGTCTTGTCAGAAGTTGCGATCGCCCTGACGCGATAAAATCGAGTTTGCCATCACCGTTGTAATCTCCCCAATCGCTAATCGTTCGACCGTCGAAATAACTCGATATTTCGGTGGGAATTTTGCTGAAAGTGTAATTGCGTTCGAGGTTGGTAACGCTGACATCTTCAGGATCGATACCTGAGTAACTGAAACTTAAGAAAAATGGATCGTCCGGAATATCGTTGTTGATGGCCGGGTCGAGGATGATTTTGTAAGGGATATCGCCATCGGGTCGGTTATCATTTACGCCTGTAATTGTGACAGTTTGAGCGACATTCCAATTATCAGCAGTAAACCGCAGGCTTGACGTAGAAACTGTTCCTTCTGCTGGGTTATCGCTCCTTACTGGAATGACTACATCGCTGCTTGGCTTGGAATCTAGCAAAACACTGAAAGTAGCTGTGCCACCTGCTTCTGTGGTTGTCAGCCCGTTTTTCGGCTCTACTGAAATTCCCGGACTGTATGGAAAAACAGGGCTTGAGTAGCGGAATAGATTGGTGATACTGACATCAGCCGCATTAAAACCTGAATATTTACTATCGTTGCTAACAGCAGGAGCAGTAACGATCGTGTAAGGTCGATTGGCAACCATCATCAGAGTACCGGGTTGCCCCGTTACCGTTACTTCTTGAGGAATGTTCCAGTTTTCTGGTGTAAAAGTAACTTTGGAATTAGACAGGCTTCCTTCCGCAGGATTTTGAGGAGAAACGCTCAAATCGATCGAAACATCAGCACTCGGCGGACTGTTTAATTCGACAGTAAATTTAGCTTTACCGCCTGTTTTTGTCGTAGCTAATCCGCTGGTAGGACTGACAGTAATTCCGGGAATATTGCTCGCAATTGGTGTCGGTGTCGGCGTCGGTGGTGTCGGCGTCTGCGGAGTTGGCGTCGGTGGTGT
>JAAUPF010000087.1 GCA_012034575.1 Richelia sp. CSU_2_1
GCGCGAGAACTTATAAAGGATTATCTGAAGCCATCAAGCTCGCCTACGAGCAAGTTGAAGAGCAAGACTTCTGGAATTGGTTTACCCACTGCTGTTATTGTACCTCATCTACCTGAGAAATGCTATAATTGGCAGCAAGTCGCGATTTAATTAAGGAAGCGATCGAACAGCGATATACTTTGCCTGCTTGATTTTTTGGCGTCTTCCTGTATTGTAAATTTGTAGGGACACGGCACTGCCGTGTCCTGAAAGGCTCGTGACGATCGATCGGATAGATCGCGCAGTTGTCCTTGACAAAAGTGGAATTTGCTGTCATATTCCTGGCAGCTTATTCAGGGCGTGGCACTTCCCAAGTCAGGAAATCATAAGCCATTTTAGTATTCGGAAAAATAGCCTGAGCTTCCGACAGCAAATCATCCAAAACGATCGCATTTCCCGGAGCGTACCGCGGGCTGAAGTGCGTCATAATCAACTGTTTTGCCCCCGCATTCAGAGCAACTTGAGCCGCCATTGTCGAAGTTGAATGCAGTCGATCGAAAGCCATTTGAGCGTCTTGGTGCGCGAAGGTAGCCTCGTGAACTAACAAGTCCGCATCCCTTGCCAATTCTACCGCTCCGTCGCAATAAACTGTGTCGGTACAGTAAACAAACTTCCGCCCGACTTGCTTGGGACCGCAAAAATCCTTACCTTTAAATTGCCGCCCGTCAGGCAATTTCACAATCTTTCCTTGTTTTAATTCGCCGTAAAGCGGACCGAAAGGAATTCCCGCAGCTTTCGCTTTTTCTACATCAAAATGTCCCGGACGGTCTTTCTCGGTGATGCGGTAGCCAAAAGCAGTAACTCGGTGCTTTAAAAGGCCGCAACTGACAATATATTCGTCATCTTCATAGATAACTCCGGGGTGACTTTTGTGAACCTTTACCGGATAAGAAAAATGCGTTTGAGAATAGCGAACGCCAGCTTGCAAATATTCTTCAAGTCCCGGAGGCCCATAAATGTCGATGCGCTTGACATTCCCCGCCAAACCGCAGCTAGCCAGCAAGCCCATCAAGCCGAAAATGTGGTCGCCGTGCAGGTGAGTGATGAAAATGCGACTCAGTTGGCTGACTTTGAGCTCGCTGCGGAGGAACTGATGCTGGGTGCCTTCGCCGCAGTCAAACAGCCAGAGTTCCGCTCGCTGGGGCAAGCGGAGGGCGATGCTGGAAACGTTGCGCGCTCTAGTGGGAACGCCGGAGCTAGTTCCGAGAAATGTAATCTGCAAGACTCAAATCACCTCAAATAAGTAGAAGGAAGAAGGAAGAAGGAAGAAGGAAGAAGGAAGAAGGAAGAAGGAAGAAGGAAGAATGCCGATCCAGTAAGCTTTTTAGCAGTCTAACTCTTAAGTTCGATCGGGTAGACTTACTTAAAATATTAAAAAATGTGTTAGAAGTATCCAGAGCGCGGTTAAAATGCCCTCTAGGAAATTGCAGCGGGCAGGAGCGGGGATAAATCGCCATTCTCTGCAAGCATCTATGCGCTCAAATCCTGTTTGACACCAGAGCGATCGAGATGCTTCACTCAATTCTAACGTGTTCGTTTTCGTTCTTCTCGACATCTTCCTCTTGCAGTTCCCCTTGGAAATTTAAAGTTTGTTCATCACAGGAGGAAAATTATCAAATGCACCCAGGAGTGTTCTTTGCTTCGCTGATTTCAACTTTGGGAAAACGCTATTTTTGGATTTCCCTGCTGTTTTGGCTGGTAATGGTAGCCCCGGCCCAAGCATCCCTAATCCTGCGAGTTGCCATTCAAGAAGGGGCTGCTCAGGTAAGAGTCGGCAGTTCGACTAAAGCGGCAATCCGCGATGCTAGCGGACGCAATTTGGGCGAATTGCCCGCCAACGGTGCGCAGGTAGCTCAATTTCGATCGGGTAGAGTAGCAATGGGCCGTTGGGCGGCGAATCAAATTTGGATCGAACCGGCGGGGAACGGTTATGTTTGGATTGGCGATCGCTGGTATCGGGGACGCACGCTTTTAGTCCCGCAACAAGGCGGTTTGACTGCCATAAATTATGTCGATATCGAACAGTATCTCTATAGCGTTCTCGGTGCGGAAATGAGCGGCAATTGGCCTCAAGAGGCTTTGAAAGCCCAAGCAGTCGCCGCTCGTTCCTACGCTCTCCACAAGCGCCTCAAAAGCGAGACGGATCTTTACGATGTTGATGATACTCAGTCTTCTCAAGTTTATAAAGGACTGCAAACAGAATCTTCTGGGACTTACGCTGCGGTTGATGCAACTGCCGGTCAAGTTCTTACCTACAACGGTCAAATTATTTTAGCGGTGTTTCACTCTGCTTCGGGAGGGCATACTGAGAATGTAGAGGATGTGTGGGTGGAACCTTTGCCTTACCTGCGGGCCGTTCCGGATTTCGATCGAGGTGCGCCGGTTTATGAGTGGAAAGAAAACTTTTCCCGAGCTCAAATGAGCAGCAAAATTTCGGGTGTGGGGAACGTGATATCGATGAAGCCGGAACGAACTACCCGCCACGGAAGCGTGATTCGGATGAAGGTAGTTGGAGATGGGGGTTCTCGGGTAATGAGCGGCGCGGATTTGCGCCGGGTGCTGGGTTTGAGGAGCACGCGCTTTACTGTTACGCCTCAGTTTGCCGGCGGTGCCCGCAGCGGTTCTCCTACGGGTTTTCAAGTTAACGGTAAGGGTTTCGGTCATGCTGTGGGGATGAGTCAGTGGGGGGCCTACAATCTCGCCAGACAGGGATACGGCTACCAGCAAATTTTGCTGCACTATTACCGGGGTGCTAGTTTGGCTAGAATTTCGGTGCAGTAACTGTTGGGAATTGACCGATCGATAATTGGCGATTAGTAATTGGGAATTGCTAATATAACAACTAATGACTAATTGCCAATTTCTAAATTAAGGGTTTTTATGCAAAAGTGGGAATATTTATTTTTAGAAGCTAGTCCCTATCCTTTCGGAGATAAGCTAATTAGTTTATATGTAAACGGTGAAGAGTTGCGGGATTGGAAACAGGGCTCGCTCCACGTATTTGTCAATCAATTGGGAGATGAAGGTTGGGAACTTGTGGCGCTGCACCACGACTCGAAGTACGACCACAATTATTTGATTTTTAAGCGTCCTAAGGTTGTGAAGAAAACTCGAAAGCCGAAGGAGTCAGCCACTGAAAAGAATGAATAGTTAGGGATATTTGTAGTTTCAATCCGGCAGCGATCTATCCTAAAAGAATGGGGTTTCGATATAGTAATGATTGGGACGACCTAGAATGTCCTAACTGTCTTGGCGATTGCTATATTTTTGAGCAATGCTAGGCTGAATATAAATTAATATTAAGTAAGGAGGCTAATTTTGTTGTGTCAATGTTAGGTTAGCAATAACGTTCAACTACTCAGCGGAGTGTATCATGAGTACAGAAGACAGAGCAAAGGCGATCGGCAAGAATGTAGAAGGCAAAGCTCAGGAAATTCTTGGCAACATCACGGGTAATAAGAAAGACCAAGCTGAAGGCAAAGCCAAACAAGCTGAAGCTGCAGCCCGCCACGCAGCAGAAGATGTCAAAGATGCGGTGAAAAATATCGCAGATAAAGCTAAAAAGGCGATCGACAAATTGTAGAAGCAGCAATTCAGGACAGCAATTAAGGGCGGGTTCGCTCACTATCTAGGGTGAAAACCAACAATTTAATCAACCCGCCCTCACCCATATTTCAGCCCAGTGCTATAAATAATGATATTCAACAGGATATTCAACAGGATATTCAACAGGATCTCAAACAGAAGTTGACTTGCAACAGAGGGCAATCTACATCAAAATAAAACTTCGATCGCTCGCGCTAAAGACATGAAAATAAATTTGCTCGCCATACCCACTATCCTATCATCTCTTTTGTCGATCTCTGCATTTCCTGCTAGCGCAACAGAAATCCGTTGCGGGTGGTTGCATAATCCAACACCTGCAAATTGGTATCTTACAGACAAAGATGGTCAATGGACGATCGGAGTGCAAGGGGGATATCAAGCCTCAGGAATCGACAATATTCCTCAGATGAATGAGAAGGAATATGTCAAAACTAATGTTGGCAGTTACGGATATGGTTGTGCGTGTTTAGAAGTTACAGTCGATCGTAAAAAGCAGAGGATTACCCTAATTAATGGTGGGGAACAATTACCTCTAAAAACTTGCAGGGAAGATCCAAAATTACCAAAAAATTAGAATTAACAGTTGGTAGTGAAGACTTCAGTCTGCAGATTTTCAGGACTAAATTCCGCACTACGAACTAATCTGATAAGGTTAGTCTCTCGACGAGACGCAATCCGTCGAGTTTTTTCAATTGTTGCGACTGTTCTTGCAATCGACTTTCCAGACTCTGGCACACAAGTTCGCATAAATCGAAAATCATCGGATCGGTAATTTGATAGTAAACGCTGATTCCTTGAGGCTGTCGTTGCACGATGCCTGCTTGCGTCAAAATCTTCAGGTGTTTGGAAACATTGGCTTGTCCCAACCCTGTTTCTTCAATAATTTCAGTGACATTTTTAGTACCGCTTTTAAGCGCGCACAGCACTTGCAGCCGACTCAATTCTGATAGAACTTTGAAGTAATCGGCAACTTGAGCAAGAGCCGAAACAGGAATCTGAGACATAGGCGGAAGGGGAGGATTGATTTTTTTACGAGATTATACTACTATATCATAATATAACAATTTAACTGTAAAAGTAAAACCATGAAACTATCTAACAACTTGCAACTTGAGGAAATTGACGCCCAAACCCTAAAACAGTGGCTGCAAGAAAACTCAGTAATGCTGGTAGATGTTCGAGAACCGGCGGAATATGCCACAGAACGCATTCCCGGTGCGAAATTACAGCCGCTATCAAAGTTTGAGCCGCATCAAGCAATCCCTGCTGCGGGAGAAAAACTTGTACTGTACTGCCAATCTGGCAATCGTTCCGCCAAAGCGGCCAGACAGCTTATGGAGGTAGGGTTCGATGCTGTCCACCATCTGGGTGGAGGTCTTCCTACTTGGAAAAATGCCGGCTATCCCATTGAAAAAAGCCAAAATGCGCCAATAAGTCTGTTTCGCCAGGTGCAGATTGTTGCTGGTTCTTTAGTATTAATCGGCACAATTTTAGGAGCAGTTATTTCCCCGAAATTTTTCATGCTGAGCGGATTTGTGGGGGCTGGGTTAGTTTTTGCGGGAGCGACAAACACTTGTGCAATGGGAATGTTATTAGCAAAGTTGCCCTATAACCAACAAGCGGGACAAGGCTGGAGATAAGCTCAAAAGAAACCGGGTTTTTTACTGAATATAGGAGATGCGGTGAAGTATTTTCTGGAAAACACCCGGTTTCTGATTGCGCCTGCTTAAGTCGCAGAGAAGTATTTTTTTTTACAAAGATGAGATGCTCCAGTCCTAATTACGTCAAAATTGTTCGCTGCTGCACGCAGCGCATACCCTTAAGTTAAATTTATGGCATCAGTCTTTCTATAGATAAATGCGTTAGCTCCTGGCAAATTGTAGTTTTGATTGCTTTAAAAATTCTCGCTGCAGCGCGCAGTCCATACCCTTAAGTTAAATCTCTTGCATAAGTCCTATTTTCTATAGATGAATTCGTTGAACCCTGACAAATTGTAGTGTTGATTGCATTAAAAATTATCGCTGCGGCTCGCAGTGCTTGCTATTAAGTTCAATCTCTTGTCTAAGTCCTACTTTCTATAGATGAATTCGTTGAACCCTCCCGAATTGCCATTTTTATTCCGTCAAAATAGCTTGCCGATCGCCCATAAATTAATATTGATTTAAAGTTTTATCGGGACAAAATGGATATACAATGCAATTGATTGCAGGAAAGATAAGGAGTTAAAATCCCAAGTGTCTATAGATAGCAAATAAATATCGATCGCACTTGCGCAACAAATTTCCGATCGCAATTTACTACGCAACCAACAAAACTTAGGAGTCAATAGCTGATGATGCTAGGAACCACCGAGATCCCCCAATTAAAACCGCTTTCCAACTCAGAACTCCACAAAATGAACGCCTACTGGCGGGCGGCAAATTATCTATCCGTCGGACAAATCTACCTCTTCGACAACCCCCTACTCAAAGAACCCCTCAAACTCGAACAAGTCAAACCGAGACTCCTGGGACATTGGGGCACCACTCCAGGCCTCAACTTCATCTACGTTCACCTCAACCGCCTCATCAAATCCCAAGATCTCAACGTCATCTACATCGCAGGTCCCGGACACGGCGGGCCGGGCTTGGTCGCCAACACCTATCTCGAAGGCACCTACACCGAATATTACCCGAACATTTCCCAAGATGAAGAGGGGATGAAACGGCTGTTCAAACAGTTCTCGTTTCCCGGCGGTATCCCCAGCCACGTCGCCCCGGAAACTCCCGGTTCGATTCACGAAGGTGGGGAACTCGGCTACGCCCTCGTCCACGCCTACGGGGCGGCCTTCGACAATCCCGATCTGATCGTGGCGGCAGTTGTCGGCGACGGGGAAGCAGAAACCGGCCCCCTGGCTGCTAGCTGGCATTCCAACAAGTTTATCAACCCGGTTCGCGATGGGGCCGTGTTGCCGATTTTGCACTTGAACGGCTACAAAATTGCCAACCCGACGGTGTTGGCCCGCATCCCGCGCGAGGAATTGGAAAGCTTGATGGTGGGTTACGGCTACAAGCCTTACTGGGTGGAAGGATCGGACCCGGAAACCATGCACCAGTTGATGGCTGCAACGATGGATACGGTCATCGGCGAAATTAAGGCAATTCAAGAGAAAGCCAGAACAGAGGGCTATTCGGGCCGCCCTCAGTGGCCGATGATTGTCATGAAAACTCCTAAAGGCTGGACTGGGCCCAAGGAAGTTGACGGCAAGAAAACAGAGGATTATTGGCGATCGCACCAAGTTCCATTTTCCGAAATGGCTTCCAAGCCGGGACACGTCCAACTCCTTGAAGATTGGATGAAAAGCTACAAGCCGGAAGAACTTTTCGACTTGAAAGGCCGGTTAATTCCCGAATTGGCAGAACTCGCACCCAAGGGCGAACGCCGGATGGGGGCAAATCCCCACGCTAACGGCGGCAAGCTGCTGCGAGACTTGAAAATGCCAAAATTCGATGATTACGCCGTTGACGTGCCGCAACCGGGCACTGTTAATGCAGAAGCAACTAAGGTCTCCGGCCGTTTCCTGCGGGATGTGATGCGACTCAATGAGGAAAACCGGAATTTCCGAGTTGTCGGGCCGGATGAAACTGCCTCAAACCGCCTCGATCCGGTGTTTGAAGTAACCGGGCGGATGTGGGCGGGTGAGATTTTGCCCGAGGACGATCGTATTTCTCCCGACGGGCGGGTGATGGAAGTCCTCAGCGAACATTTGTGTCAGGGATGGCTGGAAGGCTATTTGCTGACAGGAAGGCACGGATTTTTCTCTTGTTACGAAGCGTTTATTCACATCATCGATTCGATGTTCAACCAACACGCTAAATGGTTGAAAACTACGCGCGACATTCCTTGGCGGAGGCCGATCGCCTCTCTTAACTACCTCTTAACTTCTCACGTTTGGCGGCAAGATCACAACGGTTTTTCACACCAAGATCCGGGTTTTATCGACCACGTAATTAACAAGAAACCGGAAGTAGTGCGGATTTATTTACCACCGGATGCGAACACTTTGCTGTCAGTAACTGACCACTGTTTGCGCAGCCGCCATTACGTCAACGTAATTATTGCAGGGAAACAGCCGGCGTTGCAGTATTTAGATATGGATGCTGCGATCAAACACTGTACTGCGGGCATCGGCATTTGGGAGTGGGCTAGCAACGATAAAGGTGGCGAACCCGATGTGGTGATGGCTTGTGCCGGCGATATTCCGACACTGGAAACTTTGGCCGCTGTTGATATGTTGCGACAGTATTTCCCCGAGTTAAAAGTGCGGGTGGTGAATGTAGTGGATTTGATGACGCTGCAACCTGCTAGCGAACATCCCCACGGTTTGTCTGACAAGGATTTTGATGCTTTGTTCACGAAAGATAAGCCGGTGATTTTTGCTTTTCACGGTTATCCTTGGCTGATTCACCGCTTGACTTACCGCCGGACAAATCATCCGAATATTCACGTTCGGGGTTACAAAGAAGAGGGAACGACTACGACGCCGTTTGATATGGTGGTGATTAACGATCTCGATCGATTCCACTTAGTTGGAGATGTTATCGATCGCGTTCCAAAACTTGCTTATGCAGCGGCTTACGGCAAACAAGCCATGCGCGACAAGCTGATCGATCACAGGCATTACATTACCAAACACGGCGACGATATGCCGGAAATCCGCGACTGGAAGTGGCCGTATGCGGGCCCGGTGAAATCGGAAACGGTGAAGGAAACAAAAGATCCGGCGGCGACGGCCGAACAAACAGTGCGATCGGGTGCTCCTGGTTAGGGGCGATTGCTTCTCTTCATCTGCGTGAATCCGCGTCCATCCATTGTCATCTGCGGTTGCAAAATTCTCTTTTTTTAACCGCAGATAGAGGCAGATGAACACAGATTAACGCAGATGAGTTATATCAATATCATTCGCAGTATAGAGTGTATAATTAAAAGCACCAATATCAAAGTCATGTTATCATAAATCAATTGCAAGTCAGGATTTGTAAATTCAAAAGGGGCGATCGTGCTTAAAGAAATAGAAATCCAAAATTTTAGGTGCTTTGAACACATCAAAATTTCTGGTTTTGAAAGAGTTAATTTAATCGGTGGCAAAAACAATGCTGGCAAGACAACTTTGCTAGAAGCAATTTTTCTCATTGTTGCTCAAGATGCGGGAAGTATATCCGCATTAAAGACTCTGAGAATGGAATCTTCAGAATCAATAGGATCGAGATATAAGAGTGGATGGGAAAACTTTTTTTATTCCCTTAACAAAGATGCCATTATAGTAATTAATGCAAAAGATGATAGTAACTTCGTAAGTAAAATAGAAATTTGGCTAGATGAATCTGGAAATGTGGAGAATATTTTTTCAGACAAAAATTTAGAAATATTAAGAGAGTCATTTTTGAAGTATCAAGATGATTTGTTGGTTCTAAATATTAAGTTAAATCAAAACAATAAAGAAACAGTTAGTTCCCCTGTAATAGCTACTTCAACAACCTTAATGTCTCAAGGCAATGAATTTGCTAAATGGCTTTTTATTGCATCTTGTATGAGGTCTTCTGGAGCCGAGCTTATAGAAGAGTTTGATCTGGCACGTTTGAATGAAAAAGATACCGAAGTTTTGAAAGCTTTTCAAATTATCGATCCTGCGATCGAATCAATTGAGAGTTTTTCGATTGGGGAACCCACACTTTACTTGAGAAGAAAGGGCGAAAAGCGTTTACCTCTCTCATTGTTTGGAGATGCCATGAACCGAGTTGCAGACATTATCCTTAAACTGGTAAATAGCGAACACAAAATACTGCTAATCGATGAAATAGAGAATGGCATACACTATACAAACCAGCGGGATTTTTGGAGAATGTTGTTTAGGTTAGCTGTTGAACTGGATACCCAGATATTTGCCACAACTCACAGCCTAGAAATGCTGCAAGCATTTGCTGATGTTGGTTTAGAACCAAATCAGGAATGTAGCAGCGCATATTTTGAACTAGCAATAAAACTCAAAACAAATAAAATAATTGGCATCAGACGCGATTTGGAAACCTTGAATTACGCACTAGAGCATCAACAAGGAGTGAGAGGTGAGTAATATTGTTATAGTAGAAAGTAAAAATGATAGAATTTTCATGGAGGCAATGGTTGAGCAAATAAACTGTGATGTCCAGGTAGAACAACCTATTTATATAAATGATTATGAAAGTTTGGAAGGTTTGAGCGAAACAAAGTTAATCAATACTTTAAAAGCTTTAGAAGCAAACATTGACAAAAAAATATCGAAAAAATCGGAATTATTATCGATATCGACAACTATTCAGAGCAAGAACGGCTGAAATTTGTAGATAGATGTATCAAACAGGTTTTTGAAGCTGAAAGCTTGTCAAGCACTAAACAATTTATCGATATTTGCGGAGAGAATGGAACCAATGCACAATTGGCTTGTTATTTTACGAATTTTGAAGGTACGGGCGAATTAGAAACTGTTTTAAAAGCAATAAAAGCTAGAGAATCTCCCCATGCTGATTGTTTGCATAGCTGGAAAACTTGCATAGAAAACCAGGGACAAAAAATCGATCGCAAAGATTTTGATAAATTTTGGGTGAGCATCTATCTCAGGTATGATACTTGCTCAAATCAAGAACAGAAACAAGCTGGAAAGAAATGCAGTATGTCAGGGTTTGATTACGTTATGCAACACAAAAAAGATATTTGGAATTGGGATAATCCCGCTCTTGATGATTTGAAGAAATTTTTTAAGCTCTCTTGTTAAGATGATAAAATCAATGAGAGTCGGCGGTTGAAACCGCTTTATTTGACCTCAAAGTCGAATATGCTACGCTCGTTATTCGACTTTGAGGTCAAGCTATACAAACCCCAGGACGCCTGCGCGGACTAAGAAATATCATAAATCCAGGAGGTATTTAAGCAGGATTTGGCATCACTACGAATTAATTTTTAAGGACTTCAGTCCTTACTACGAACCTAGCGAATTTATGAGCCTAAAAATCTACTTTCTGCGGCACGGCGAAACAACTTACAGTCAAACAGGCGGTTTCTGCGGCGATTTAGATCCAGAATTAACCGACGCAGGTTCTCAAATGGCTGCACAATTTGCAGCAACTTACTCAAAATTGCCTTGGGATGCTGTTTATGTCAGCCCCATGAAACGCACGATCGCAACTGCCAAACCTCTGTGCGATACTGCAGGAATTGAAATGCAAATCCGCGACGGTTTGAGAGAAATTAAATACGGCAAATGGGAAGGCGAAACGGTTGAATCAGTTCGCGAAAAATATCCTGAAGAGTACGTTAATTGGTTGGCGGAACCGGCTTGGAATGCGCCGAATGGCGGCGAAACTTCTGTAGAGATTGCCAGTCGATCGTCCTTAGTTATCGCCGAAATTCAGGAAAAATACAAGAACGGAAATGTTTTAGTTGTCTCGCACAAAGCTACTATTAGAATTATTCTGTGCAGCTTGTTGGGCATCGATTTGGGGCGCTACCGCGATCGCATTGCGGCTCTAGCAGCTTCTGTCAGTATCGTTAAATTCGATCTGCGCGGGCCGTTGCTGGAAGTTTTAGGCGATCGATCGTACATGGATGAATCTCTACGCAATTTGCCCGGTACTTAATTATAGTAAGGTGCGCAGTGCGCACCCTACATTCTCAATATTAAGGTGCGCAGTGCGCACCCTACATTCTCACACTACATTCTCAAACTAAATAGCGCCTATGTAAGACAATCCTAAAATCGTACCTGCTCCCAAAATATGACCCAAGGCTGTAGTTCCTAAAACAGCACCCAAACTCAAACCGCCAAACATATTCGAGGATGGCATTGCCGGCCCCACGCTGGGATTTTTGATGGTTAATTTGCCGAAAGCAATGGCTAGAATATTGCAGACAACCATAATCAGCCCGATTGTGGGGCTCCATTCTACACTTCTCGGGGCAACGGTCATTAAAATTGTTGTCATCATCGCGATCGGCTCCTTAAAACTTTAGTCAATGAAAATCTAATGATGAAGGTATATCAAATAACTGTAGCGCTTGGCTACAAATCGCATCAATACTTAATATTTTGATAATTTTCTTAATCTTATGCGATCGTCAGCAGTCATCAGTCAATAGTCAATAGTCAGTAGTCATCAGTAAACTATCTACTTTCAACTCTCTTTCAACTCAAAACTCAAAACTCAAAACTATCAACTTTCAACTTTCAACTCTCTTTCAACTCAAAACTCAAAACTCAAAACTCCCTACCAACTCTCAACTATTGATATGAAAATTTTAGTTTTAAACGCCGGATCTAGCAGTCAAAAAAGCTGCCTTTACGAACTAAACGATCGGCTTCCCGATCGCCCGCCGGAACCCCTGTGGGAAGCGCAAATAGACTGGAATCACAGCGCAAATGCGGGGGAGTTGAAAGTCAAAACAGCCAAGGGCGATCGGCTTGAGGAAGAATTAACATCAGATTCTCGCCCAGCAGCTATCGATCGAATGTTGGAGACTTTGTGGCAGGGAAAAACTCAAGTTATTGACAGCTTAAAAGACATCGATATTGTCGGGCATCGAGTAGTACACGGCGGACAAGAATACCAGCAAAGTACGCTAATCTCGCCGGAAGTAAAAAGCGCGATCGACCGTTTATCCTTGTTCGCCCCCGTCCACAATCCGGTTAATTTAGAAGGCATTGAAGCCGTCGAAAATATCCTGCCAAACGTGCCACAAGTAGCAGTATTTGATACAGCTTTCCACTCAGATTTGCCGCCTGCTGCCTTTGTTTATCCCGGTCCCTACGAATGGGTAGAAAATGGAATTCGCCGCTACGGTTTTCACGGCACCAGCCATCAATATTGCGCGCGCAGGGCTGCTCAAATTTTAGACCGAAATCTTGCCGATTTGCGGTTGATTACCTGTCATTTGGGCAACGGATGTTCTTTGGCGGCCGTTCGCGGGGGTAAGAGTATTGACACGACAATGGGCTTTACTCCCTTAGACGGTTTGATGATGGGAAGTCGATCGGGCGCGATCGATCCTGGTATTATCATTCATTTATTGAGGCGATCGAATTTCACTGCTGAAGAATTAGATAACATTCTGAATCGGAATTCCGGTTTGAAAGGAATTTCTGGAGTTTCTAGCGACATGAGGCAAATTTTGGAGGCGATTCAAAATGGCAATTCTCGGGCTCAACTGGCATTGGATATTTACGTGCATCGCTTGCGGGCGGGTATCGGGGGAATGCTGGCAAGTTTGGGAGGGTTGGATGCTTTGATTTTTACTGGCGGAGTTGGAGAAAATGCTGCGGTTGTTAGGGCTGCAACTTGCGAAAATTTGAGATTTATTGGGTTAAAATTGGATGTAGAGAAGAACAAAAAGTCGCCCGTTGATGAAGATATTGCATCAGTTGATTCAGCGGTGAGAGTTTTGGTAATTCACACGCAGGAAGATTGGGAAATTGCGCGAGAATGTTGGGAGATTTTGGGCAAGTAAGTTCGATCGCAATACGGTTTAGCAGACAGTTCCGAATTCAGCAACTTTCGCGATCGAGTTGTCATAAACTACCCGCAAACCGTAAATTTCTTGCATCCGTTTCAGCGCCATTTGATGGTAGCTGGGTTCAACATCTATCCCGATACTGTTGCGCCCCCAGTTGGCTGCAGCAACGCAGGTTGTTCCCGTCCCCATAAAAGGATCGAGCACCGTGTCCCCAGCAAAGGAAAACATCCGCACCAGCCTTTCTGCTAGTTCCAAAGGATACGGGGCGGGGTGTTGCTTGGTGGAAGCACCTTTGACATCTTGCCAAATCTGTTGAAACCACTGTCTGTGCAAAGTTTCCGGTATTACTGACAAAACTCGCGCTGTCAGGTTAGGACTGCGGTAGCCGCCCGGTTTGCGCTGCATCAGGATAAATTCAATGTCATTTTTGATAACACCTCCGGGCTCGTAGGGCTTGCCTAGAAAACTGGTGCCGTTACCTGCTGCTTCCATCGAAGCATTGGCGATTTTGTACCAAATAATCGGTGCGAGATTATCAAATCCTAAATGGCGGCAGCCTTCCTGAATGCTGGCGTGCAGCGGAAATACCATGTGCCTGCCAAAACGCCGACGCGCTACACAAACATCGCCGACTACAATTGCCAGCCGCCCGCCGGGAACTAATACCCGCCATACTTGCTGCCACACTTTATCTAACTCTTGCAAAAACTGTTCGTAGTCTGCGATTTCCCCAAGCTGATTGGGACTTTTGATGTATTCTTTTAAATTCCAATACGGGGGTGATGTTACTGCTAAATGCACGCTGGCATCGGGAATATTTGCTAGGTTGCGGCTGTCGCCTTGTAACAGCGAATGAAATGATGGCAAGCTTTGCACCCGCTGCTGAATTTCTTGCATCAATGCTGTATTTTTGCTGATGGCTGGAATGGCGCGCTGTTCGTTTGCTGCTAATAATTCTGCTACTTCCTTGGGAATAAGGCTTTTATCCTCTAGCGCTTGTTTCAGCGATTCGGTGCCTTCTCGATACAGAAACTGCGTTGAAATATTAATTTTGCTTAAACTGGAAGATTTCATATTTAAGAAGGAAGAAGGAAGAAGGAAGAAGGAAGAAGGAAGAAGGAAGAAGAAGGAAGAAGGAAGAACAATAACTATCAACTGTCAACTGTCAACTGTCAACTGTCAACTATCGACAGTCAACTAACTTACCAAGGGCTCCCAATCATTACAAAAGCCGACCAATAATAAGGATGCACAAACTTAGTATCCTTAAACCTTTGCAGCGATTCCGGTAACTGTACTTCACCCCCCCGATTCGTGCCCCGCAATTTGCCGCCTTCCAAACGCACTTCTCCCCGCAACATCGCAATTTGCGCTTGCCGCAAAGCCGCAGATTTAATCGGCGCTGTCCTCAACTGCTGGTAAAATTCGTTCATTAATGCCAAAGTACCTTCATCAGAAACGTACCACAAACTCGCCACAGCCGTTTGTACCCCCGATTGCACCGCCAATCCCCCAAAACCCAACTCCGCACTTTCATCTCCTACCGCAGTGCGGCAAGCACTTAAAACTAACAGATTCACTTGCGGATTATTCAAATTTAACTGCCGCAATCGATCGAGTTGCAGCCGGCTGTTCCAAAATTGAATAAAAGAATTACTTGCCGCCCCCGGCCGAAATTCGCCGTGAGTAGCTAAGTGAACGATCCCAAAAGGATTTTTTTGATGTTCCCGCGTCAAATTATCTACCGTAAATCCCTCATTCAAAAAACTCACTCCCGGCCAATTTCTGGCAATAGATGCTATTTCCGCAGGCACCGCAGGCAAAGGATTCAAATCAGTAAATTCCGACGCACCCATTGCTAAAACTCGAAGGTTCCTGACATCAATGTAGCGAGTATCCGTTAAGGTGACGCTGGGCATGAGATTGATATTGTACTTTTCGATCGAGAATTGCTGTCCGTCGTGCAAAGCAGCAAAGGGAAATCCCCGCAAACCTGCATCGGCAATAAAGGAGATTGTATCAATTTGCCGCTCTTTTAAAGTCGGTTCCAAAGGAGCAATTATCCACTGATAAAGTTGTTTGGCAAAGGGCAAATAACTGGTAGTTCCCCGCACTCCTGGTTTAGTAAGTTCCTCTCTAAAGCGAGTTACAACTCTCATTAATTGTTCTCGGTTGGCAGCGGGTACGCTTTTGTAAGTTATGGCACCAGAAGCTGTTATCAAAACTAAATCTAATTGGTCCGATCGCGAGAAAAGATAAATTATACTGGGTTTGATACCTGTTTTTGCCGATAGTTTTTCTAACTGGTTTTGAATTTCTCTGGTCGAGAGCACTTCTTGCCTGAATTCTTGCCCGAAATACTGTTTGAATTGCCCGCTAAAGGAATTGTCCAGCAAAGATAAAGCTTCCGATAGATTGCCGCTATCTAGTTGACTGGCAATGTCGCCGCGAAATACTGTCTGAAAAACCGGATTTTGGGAATTTAGATCGATTAAATTGCTGACAACTCGCGGAGTTACAATTCTTTCTTCAGGAATCGGTTCTGGGGCAATTTTTATGTCTCGCGCTACCCTATTTTGATTTTCCAGTTGTTGGGGATTTAAGGGTCGATCCGGTTCGGGAAATAATGATGTTGGTGGTTCGTTTGGAGGAGTTGGTTCATTGGGAGTTGGCGGCGGAGTTGGTTCATTGGGAGTTGGCGGCGGAGTTGGTTCATTGGGAGTCGGAGTTGGCGTCGGAGTTGGAGTTGGAATTGGCGTCGGAGTTGGAGTTGGAGTTGGCGTCGGAGTTGGAGTTGGAGTCGGCGTCGGAGTTGGGGTTGGAGTTGGAGGAGTTGGCGGAATAATATTGGCAGAATTGCTAGCAATTCCCGCCGCCGTACCGTTAACCCTGGCATCTCCTTCGATAAAAGGTATTTGCGGGTTTCTATTGCCGCCGCCGTGGCGAATTGAAATCGATCCGGGCTGGTTTCCACCAACAGTTGACAGGCTAACTGTCGCGCCGTTTGGGTTAATAAAACTATCAGTTACTCGAATTAAATCTGGAGTGGTAATTGTAATATTTCCACCGGGCGCATTTACTGATAAAACGACTATATCATTTTGAGCGTTAATGGTGACTGTAGGAGCGATCGCGCTGCCTGCGGGATTGACATTAATCCGTCCGATCGTAACGTCAATATTACTATCGCCTGCCGCTAAAATATTCACAATTTCCGCAGCATTAATATTACCTGTTTCGACTCGACCTCGATTGCTAGTAACATCAACAGCAACTCCCTGCAAATTTCCTGCACTCACGCCTAAAGGTGCTGCTAAGTTGACATTTCCGGTTGTCGCATCGGTATTGCCGATCGCAAGTCTTCCCGAGTTGCTATTAACATTAACTCCTACTCCCCGCAGATTCCCAGAAGTTATATCGAGAGGTGCTGTTAAATTAACATTTCCGATTGTCGCGTCGGTATTGCCGATCGCAAGTCTTCCCGAGTTGCTATTAACATTAACTCCCACTCCCCGCAGATTTCCAGAAGTTATATCGAGAGGTGCTGTTAAACTGACATTTCCGATTGTCGCGTCGGTATTGCCGATCGCAATTCTTCCCCCATCGCTATTGACATTAACTTCAACTCCCCGCAAATCGCCGGAATTGACATTGCCCGAAGCTGTTAAATTTACCAGGCTAGTTGTTGCCGTTCCCCTACCCAGCAAGATATTGCCCGAGGCGCTATTTACATTAACTAATCCTCCTAACAAATCTCCACCAGTGATATTATTACGTGCGATGATATTGACAATTCCACTAGCGTTAATATTACCGATCGCAATATTGCCCGCATCGCTATTGAGATCGACTGCTAAGCCCTGGATGTTTCCCGTACTGCTTAATTGGTTAGTTGCTCTTAAAGCTATGTTAGCTGATGGAGTATCGATCGAAGTAACACTAAGATTATTTTGGGCATTCAAACTGATGGTGGGAATTGGATTAACTAGATTGGGGGGGAGAGGATTAATTATATTTCCCGTGCTAATTGTTTGTCCCGCTGAAATTCTGACATCTCCAGGAGTTACGATATTTCCCGCAGCAACATCCCCATTGATGCTGCTAGCAGTGACAGTTGCAGCGTTGAGATTGCCTATATTTAAATCTCCTGCCGCGTTCAAAGTGATATTCTGAGTTGCTGTACTATCTCCAACACTCAGACTTCCAGAATTGCTGGTAACATTCACTGCCACACCGCGCAATTCTCCGCGTGAATTCACGTTTTGTCGTGCTACGATATCGATATTGCCTGCTGTTCCAAGATCGATCGACCTTGTTTCGATATTGCCGCCCACGGAACTCAAACTAATTCCGCCGTTAATATTACCAGGAACGATGTCATCTGTTAAAATAATATTGTCACCCGCTTGAATATCAACTGTCGAACCAGACGTTAAACTACCCCCAACAATCGCCGATCTTGTAGTGCTATCGATCTCAATTTTACCGCCGTTAATGTCTCTAGTTGCCACAGTTCCCGGTGCCGACAAAATTACAGGTCCGCCAGCAGAAATATTTTCCACAGCAATTGTATTCCCCGAAAAAAGCGGTCCTTCAGTGACAAGTGGATCGTCATCAAAACCGTCCGCAATCAGATTGACAGGATTTGCCAAACTCGATACTCCCGCCCGCAGGATTAAAGCCGGACTGTCCCTTAAAATAGCAATATCCGGATCGAGACTCGCGTTTGCATCACCCAATGCAGCATCGGGACCAATAATTGTAATGTCCCCACCAATAATGCTACCTTGCGCCTCTATTTTCAGCGAAACACCCCTGTAATCACCAAAAAAACATCTCCTTCCGCACTGATAATTGGATCGAACAAACTTATAAAATTTCCCGGCATTCCCGACAGGTTCCGGATCGAAAAATTGCCTCGCGAACTAAAGTGAGCGTCTCCAGAAATTGCGCCGTTGCTAACTAAACTCAAATCGCCGCCGCTTTGGAATTGCGGGGGTAAAAACGAACTTCCGATCGCATTTTGAGTGAGAATATCGATCGCGCGATCGCCCCTAAGATATAAATTACCCCCAGCCCTACCCAAAAACGGATTCTGCGCGCTATCCCGCACTCGTAAAGTATCTATTGCCCTCAAACTTAAATTACCTGTCGATCGCAACTGAACGCCAGACAAGGTAAGATTTCCCGCCGCCAGTATTTCCGCATTGCCTGCATTTAATTGCGGAGTTTGAAATCCATTGCTAGCAGCGAGTGCCACATCCCCAGAATTCACCTGCAAGCCAGAATCCACAAGCCGCACGGTACCGTCTGCAGCAACATCCACACCAGAGGCCAAACTTGTACCCGTACCTGTCAGCAATTGCGGCAAAGAAACAGGGTTTAAAGTTGTTTTAGAAGTTCCCAGATTTCCAGTATTTGCTACTTCCAAACTCAACAAATTTCCGGTTTGACTGATGCGTAAAACATTCTCACCCGGAACTGCGGCTACAGTAATTTGCCCTCCCGGTGCCGACAAATTTCCCGTACTGACAACCGTACCGCCCAACAAAGCCAAATTTTGTCCCGGATTGACAGCTAAGTTGGCGGCATTAACAATACTTCCAGGTCGATCGACACCAAAATAAAAAGCATTTGGCGTACCGACTAACGTGCTAAAATTATTAGAGCCAACTGCGTTAAACCAATTGGAACCGAAACCGATATTGGTAGCAGTAGTAGCAGTGAAAGCCGCCGGCACGTTCAAACTCGCGTTCGGGCCGAAGACAATCCCCGCAGGATTCATTAAAAATAAATTGGAATTGCCACCAGTTACTTGAATTAATCCATTAATTAACGAAGCATCGCCGCCGACAATCCGAGTCAAAATATTTTGAACAGACGGATTAGTCAGAAAATTAGCAATCTGACCTTCACTCAAACCGAATTGCTGCAAACTGTGAAAAAGATTCGCCCCGTTTCCCGACAAACTGCCGCCGCCGATATCGTAGCGGTTGCCGCTGCGGTTAACCTCAGTACCAGTACCGTCAGCAGCAGGTGCGATCGTTTGCGCCCGCGCCGCCGACACATAAAAAACATTAAAAATTAACAAAGAAAACGGACAAATAAACAGCCCGAAGTTTTTAATTTTTAAGTTAACCATTTTCATAAATGAAGGAAGAAGGAAGAAGGAAGAAGGAAGAAGGAAGAAGGAGTAAGAAGGAAGAAGGAAGAAGGAGTAAGAAGGAAGAATGAATAAGAACAAAAACTCTCAACTGTCAACTGTCAACTGTCAACTGTCAACTGTCAACTCTCAACTGTTTACCTTAATTATCGCACTCGCAAACAACTAATTAACTGACTTATGACAACTCCCAAAATCCAAAGCCTCTACACCGATGGCGCTTGTTCCGGCAACCCAGGTCCTGGCGGCTGGGGTGCAGTAGTTTGCTTTGCCGACGGCAACTGTCACGAACTCGGAGGTGGAGAGCCCCAAACCACTAACAACCGCATGGAAATGCAGGCTGCTGTAGCTGCGCTAGAATTTTTTGCCAATTCCGGTCAAACCGAACCAGTTATCCTTTACACCGACAGCGAATACCTGAAAAACGGCATCACTAAATGGATAAAAGGCTGGAAAAACAAAGGCTGGAAAACCTCAACCGGCAAAGATGTCGTCAATCAAGACTTGTGGCATTTGCTGGACAAGCTCAATTCCCGGCAAGTAAAGTGGGAACACGTGCGCGGCCACTCCGGCGACTTCTATAACGAACGCTGCGATGAAATTGCTCGCAACTTTTCCCGCAACTTGATTCCGGAACTCAAACAAGCCGGAACTTTGCCCTGCAAAGGCGCGACGCCACCGCCATTAGGTTCGGAAAATACAATTGTTTTGGAAGAAACGGACGCAACTGGTAACAAAACGATAGAATCCTATGTCATAACTTCTGACCTTCTCATCTCCGATGCTGCCATGATGGATTCAAATGCCGATACCCTGGAGAACTTGCCCCGCGAGGTGAGGGTTCAGGAACTCCGAAACCTGATCGAAACCTTGCACATAGCCGATGAAGTTGCCACTAAAGGCTACTTGATTACCAGTTCCGAACTGGCTGACTTGATGGATGTAAACGCCAGCGCTGTCACCAGTCGGGGAGATAACTGGGTGTGGCGAAATTGGGTGGTTTCTCGCGTGCGCCGCGAGGGAAACCAAATTCTCTGGCAATTAGAGCGCATAGACCACGTTAGTTCGGCTGATTAATTTCAGCTATTACTGAGACTCCCCCGCCTAGAAGTCGGGGGAGTTCTTTAATAAAACAGCTAACTATCGGACTCTCAAATCTTCTTAGTTTAATAAACAGCGAAAGATTTAACCACTTTTTCAAAAGCTTCTTTTACCTTCGGCCAGCGTTCTTCAGTCGTCGAAACATTGAGAGTATAAAGTTTGCCCCGGCTGACAGCTACGCTTGCTAAATTGTGCCGCTCTTGGTTCGGAAGTTTGACAGCGTATTCTAAAATGTAATAGTTTTTTGCCCGCGATTCGCGAGAACCTGCATTGACCAATTCAGCTTCGCGGCCGGAATCTGGAGGGGCGATCGCAGTTTTGCTAAGAGTATATCCCACTTCTGTCGGCGTTCCCAAATCAGCCAAAGTTTTGTTGCCGCTAACGGGGCTGATAACTACACTGACGTTTTCAGTTTGCTGGATCAAATCGCGGAACACCACATCGGGTCCGTTAGAAACCGCGATCGGCAGCCAGCCGTTAGGATAGAGAAATTGATAGCCGTCAGCAGTATCAACATAGCTTTTTAGTCCAGTGGCACCAGTAGATACGCAACCGGTCAAGGTAAGGCTAAAAACCACCAGAAGTATTGCCGCAATTCGTTTGAGCATTCTTTTTTCGATCGGATTAAAGTAAAACAAAAAGATTTAATTCTAATTGTCTCACCAAATCTTCCCTCTTCCTTCTTCCCGATTGAGGTTTTAGGTTTTAGGTTTTAGGTTTTAGGTTTTAGGTTGTTCCTCGCGCCTACCAGCTATAGCAATCGCCTTCCTAAAAATAGTTAAGCTGCCGAGCGCATGGAGTGTATCGCGATGCGTTCCGCAGCCGGAAAATAAATTATTTGTCAAAAGCATTATTGGAGGTTGGTCAGCCAGCTAATCAGTCCGTGCTTGGTGGATACTTCTAAAGCCAACAGAGATACAAAACCGATCATGGCGAGGCGGCCGTTTAAGCGCTCTGCGTAGGGAGTGAAGCCGGTGCGCTGTTCGTCATCCACGTATACTGTCGGCTCGATCGCAAAATTGTTCAGCTTGCCTTGGTCGTCCAGTCTTAAGCCTTTGTTAGTCATGTCTGTTTCCTAAAGTTGCTTTTACTGTAAATAAATGTAACATACTCGTTAAGATATGTAAAGGATCGCAACAAATTTTTTTTAATGCCCGGATCTAGCCCAGGACAGTAGACTCCTGACTCCCGACGCGAGAGGATATAGACTTGAGAAGCTAAAAAGTCAAAGGCGTGTAGCAAATCCAGTCTGGGTTTGACAAAAATTGTGGAAGGGAGGACAAATTATGCGGGCCAGTCTGGAAATGCGGTGGTTTTGTAGTGGCGCGCTGCCAAAGCCCATCGCCCAGTGGTTTGGCAGCGACAGTCTGGGCGGGTATCTAGCGCCTCTGGAAGAGAGGGAAGACATCTATTTGCTAGTACCTAGCTGTGACTACTTGGGAGTGAAGCTGCGCGGCAAAACCTTAGAAGTCAAGTGGCGGCAGGCAGAATTGGGTGCCCTGCGGTGCGGCAATCGCTGGGAAGGCAAAACCGAAAAATGGCTCAAATGGGTATGTGCCGATACGATCGCGCCAGTACCCGCGGATATTATAGCGACAGGAAAGTGGGTAGGAGTGAAGAAAAAAAGATCTCAGCGCCTTTACCAAGTTACATCCCCAGGCTCGCTGATGTCCGTGCCGGTAGAGGCCCCAATCCCTCAAGGTTGCAGCGTCGAACTTACTCAATTGAACGTTAACGGCAGTGGGTGGTGGACTTTAGGATTTGAAGCTTTCGGTTACGAAAGTACGCTGACAGAAACGTTACAAACAGTAGCAAATTGGGTCAGCAAAAGCTATCACGGTCAAAAGTTCAAAGTTGAGGATGCTAGCAGTTATCCGAGTTGGCTGGCCGGCAAATAAGCAGAATGGGAGAGGGAGAGAGGAGGTAGCCCAGAGTGGGATAATTCCATAATTAACTATTACTAAGCACTGATGACTTTCCCGCCAACCATCAGCCTGTATGCTGTCAACTGTCAACTGTCAACTGTCAACTGTCAACTGTCAACTGTCAACTCTAAACTAACTATTCTGCAATTTTCAGCTCGTACAAATTCCAGAAAGCACCTCCGATCGCACTATAGCGAATTCCCGAAACGCGATCGCGCACCGCCTCAAAAGTCAGCGGGTTCACCATATAAACAAAAGGCACTTGTTCCGCTACAATCCGCTGAGTTTCAGCATACAATTCCTTGCGTTTGGCCTCGTCAAGTTCTTGGGAAGCCTTCACGTAAAGGTCATCAATCTGCTGTTCCCAATCGTAGATTTTGCGACCCGGAATCGGCGGTTCTCCCGCCTGCGGCCCTTGGTTGAAACTGTGCAAAGTCCCGTTCACCGACCAGATATTGTAGCCGCTGTGCGGTTCCAAACCTCCGGTAAAACCGCCCAGGTAAGTATCCCAATTTTTCGTCAAGCGCAGCCTTTCCACGTAGGTGTTAAAACTGAGAAATTGCGTGTCAATTTGCATCCCCAGTTTGCCCAAATCTTGCTTGATTTGCGTTGCCATTTGTTCCCGAACTTTTTTCCCCGCAGCTATCAACAAGGTAAACCGTACTCTGTTACCTTCCGCATCCAACAATTCGCCGTTAGGATTGTATTTGAAACCAGCACTTAACAGCAAATCTTTCGCTTTTTGCGGGTCATGATTGTAAGTTTTTAAACCCTGTTCGGGAGACAAATAGAACGGACTTTGCGCCGGAATCGGGGAGTGCAGGGGTGCTCCAAGTCCGCGATAGATATTATTAGTCATGGCGTCGCGGTTGATGCCGTAGGCCACTGCTTGCCGAAATTCCTTAGTCGTGAACCAGCGAGATTTAATTGGGTCTACAAAAGGTTGATTTTGAGCGTTGCGTCCTTGATTGAGATTGAAACACATAAACACGCTGCCAGTATCCGGACCGCCGTTAAAAACATTATATTTGCCGCGTTTTTCTTCCCGTTTCAACAGCGGGAACACTTCCGGCTGCACGTCGAGAGTATCTAAATCGCCCGATCGAAAGTTTAGCAGTTGAGTGTCAGTATTTTCGATAATTTGCCAGACAATACGCTGGATGTAAGGCTGAGCGTTTCCCTCAGCATCTTTACGCCAGAAATATGGGTTTTTTTCCAACACAACGCGCTGGTTGGGAGTATAACTCAGCAATCGGTATTGACCGTTACCGACAATTTTTTGCGGGTCAGTATCCGTACCCCAAACTGTTAAAAATTGAGGCTTGCCTTCGGCATCTGTTTTAGTAGCAGCTTCCTGTAAAATATGAGCGGGTAAAATCGGAATTCCGCCAGCAAATCTAATAAATGGAGCAAAAGGTTCTGCCACTGAAAATTCTATGCGGCGGCTGTCAAGTTTTTTGAGTTTTGGGAATTCGCGGCTGAGGCCGACTCTGAGAGTATCTTTTAAACCGCTGGGGATTTTGTCGTTGAAGTAAATCTTTTCATAGCTAAATATAATGTCATCGGTGGTCATCGGTTGTCCGTCGGACCATTTCAATCCTTCTCGCAGGGTGAAGACAATTTTTTTGCCATCTTTGGAAACTTCCCAGGATTCAGCTAAACCTGGTTCCAACTCTGATGTCAAGCCGTTTTGGTTAATTAATCCGTCGTAAATATAGCCAAAAATGTCGTAGGCCGATTGATTTAGCGGGTAGTTAAAGGTAGCCGGGCCGCTGGGAGTGGGTACGACGAGCCTGTTGACTAAGTTCGATCGGGCGGGGGCGCAAGCCGATAGAATTAAAAGGGCGATCGCTGCGAGTAAAACAGCCAGCCAGCGAAGTTTTGAATGTAACATCATAGAAATTTTCATAACTGTTTTAGTGTATCACCTGCGGAGAATTATGACTGAGATTGGAACCAACCCAGAAAGTCTGGCGTGCGCGAGAAATACTTAGTTACCCCTGCCTGTTGCAAAGCATCTCGAACTTTCGGCAAACCAAATTCTTTTGTATTATTGCTCAAAAATACCTTGACTTCATTGGGGTGTAAGCCTGCGTGGTTCAAGATGCAGTGGAGAATCAAGTTGTCTGTCGGGTCTTGTTCAATAAATGTTAAATTCAAACTTTCCCGAAGTATATCTGATGTTAATTGAATTATTTCTATCTTTGTAGCTAACAATTCAAGAGCTGCAAAAAGACGTGTGTTAACATCATTTATCAGAGCTTCATTCTCATTGAGAGCTTCTTCTAAGTGGAAGACAAGAGACTGGGCAGAAGGTGAAGTTAAATCTCGCTTTAGCTGACTGATTTGTTTTTCCAGTTCACTGAAAAAACGGTTGCGTCGCTTGATTTCGTCTTCTAAAGCCGAAAGTGATTCCATGCAGCAAATACTGGGTATTGCTATGCTGACTGATGTCGGTACACTCACCAACAAGTTGTTAGCTTCAGGGTCACGTCCCGTAGCGATGCTCATCAGAAAGTTAGTCTCGATATATAAAATTGCCACCAATTTCTACCCTTGATTTTGTCGTTCCACCTGCTAGCAGCGGCATTACGCCGATTTTTGCTATCTGTTCTGAGGCTGGCGGAATCTTAGATTTCCAATTATAAGCTAAGTCGCGCAGCCATGCTTCAACCAGTCTAGTTAGGTATCGCTTAAATATCCGTTTTTTACCAAATTCAGGCTCGTAATGGCGAAGTATTTCATCCGTGTTTAGAGAGCAAACTGGTTCAGATAAATTTACTCCGTCCCATTTTAAAATCAGTATCTGTTCCATGTCAACAAACATAGCATAGGGAATGAGAGTGTTTCGATCGGACATCTTCGCTAGCACTGCTTTTATCCAATCGATCGTGCGATCGACTATTCTCTGCTTTGCTACTTCTTCTCGCTCTTGAATAATTTTGACTTCTATCAGCATGACTGCGCGATCGTCCCGATCTAACGCAATAATATCTGCGTCTATGGGTAGTTCAATGTCGGAAATTTCTAATTGCATTTTTAGCTTTACTCCAGTATATATTTAACTAAATTCAACAGACAGATCGCGGATTTTTTTGATGTTTTTTTAACCGCAGATGAATTGCAGATAAACGCAGATGAACGCAGATGAGTTTAATGTGAGAAAGCGAACGCTGGTAAGTTTGTGTTATTTTTGAGTTAGCAAAACTACAGCATGGGCTGCAATTCCTTCTTCTCTTCCCACCGGACCTAATTTTTCGTTGGTAGTAGCTTTGATGCCGATTCGATCGGGCTGTAATTGCAAGACTTCAGCGAGTCGATCGCGCATTTTGGAAATATGCGGTTTCAGCTTTGGACGTTCGGCCACTACTACCGAATCAATATTGCCGATTTCCCAGCCTTTATCTAATATTAACTGATTTACTTGTGCCAGCAATACCGTACTATCTGCCCCTTTCCATTTGGGATCGGTTGGCGGGAAATACAAGCCGATATCTCCTAAACTTAATGCTCCCAGCATGGCATCCATAATAGCGTGAGTGAGTACGTCTGCGTCGCTGTGTCCTAATAAGCCTAATTCGTGGGGAATGTTGATGCCGCCGAGGATCAGGGGGCGATCGGGAACTAAGCAGTGAATGTCGTAACCGTTGCCGATGCGAATGTTCATGGAAAATTGAGATTGGGAAACTATAGCACAAGCATATTATTTCATATTTGCAGCGGTAGGGTGCGAAGCGCGCACCCTACATCTAGATGTTTTTGTAGCGGTAGTAAGGTGCGCACTGCGCACCACATCTAGACTATATATAGATGTTTTTTGTAAGTCCTATGTTTATTTGAAAGTGTATCCAAT
>JAAUPF010000330.1 GCA_012034575.1 Richelia sp. CSU_2_1
GCTTCTAATTGGGCAAACAAATTCCGCGCTTCTTTAACAGCAGGTTCGGCTTCATTGGCTGCATTATTCGCCTCAGTCCACTGTTTTGCTAAAGGTTCGATGCGTTCTACTACTTTGCGCCATTTGTCAGCTTCGATTAGGTTAGCAGTTCCTTGTTGGCGCAGTTGGGGGAATATTTGAGAATATTGACTCCAAAGAATCCAGTTATGATCGATGTGGGTAATTGTTTCCCAATGGCCTTTGCCACAACGTCCTTTAACCCAACGTTTCTCGTCCCAAGACGGACCATTTTTGCGACTGACAGACCAATGATATGCTGCTTGTTGTTCGTACCAAGCCGCTTGTGCTAAAGCTGCATTACCTTGCGCTTCAAGGGATGCTTGTGCTGCTTTTGCTTTGTCGAGTAATGCTTGATTCGGATTGCGCCCTTCTACCGCATCTGCATTGAGGGGAAGATCTGCCTGAGTTGCATTTAACAGATTCAAGATTTCTCGATCGGAATTTCGTCCTTCTAAAGTTGCTCCTTTTAACAAGTCAATTGCCGTACCATTTTCAGGATTTTCTTTTAAGAAAGTCGAACGCAATGCTTTTACTTCTGCGTTAACATCATCGTTAGCCTGCTGTTTGAGAACATCAGCCTGTTTGTGCAAATCGCTTGCTTGTTGAGTGAGGGCTGAAGATTGATTTTGAGCCACTTGAGCTTGTTGTTGCAGCGAATTTATCTGGTCGATAATGCCAGCATAATTAGCATAAGGATAAGTCCTCAAGATGGCTGTCAAGGAATTTGACAAATTAAAGGTTAAAGTTTTGCCAAACAAATGTATAGTCTCAACACGATCGCTTTGGGTCAACTGCTCCAATAAAGTCCTGATTTGAGGTGGCAGGATATTTTTTAAGGCTGTAATTTGTTGAGTCAGCATTGAATAGCGGTTGGACTCAGCTTCAGCCTGTTGCTGCAATGATTTAGCGGTAGTTAGTAAAGCCTCAGCTTGACCTAACTTAGGCGATTTAGCAGTTTTAATTGCCTCTAATTCCGATTGATATTGCTTCAGTTGTTCTGACTCAACACCATAACGAATAGCAATTGGCGCAATTTCCTCCCACAATTCAGCATCTTGTTGAATCCGCAGTTTAATTCTTTCAATTGCATCCTCAGTCAAACTTACACTGGAATCCAGTGCATCGGCTCGATTTTCTAGCACTCCCAGGGTTGCGATCGCATCTCCTAAATTCGCCTCAGTACGGTGATATTCTCCGTGCGGATCTGCATAATTGTCATTGATGTAACCAATCAAATCATCAACAGATTTAGATAAATCTTGCTGCTGTTGACCCAATTCCTTCGTCTGGGGATAACTCGCTAACAATTGCTGCGTTCCGTTGGTAACATTCAGCCGCAAATCGTTGTTAATTCGATCGGCAAGCTGTGCGTAATCCAACACCTTACCAGATTCGATCGCTGCATCCGCCGCTTGTTCGGAATTCAACTGAGACTGCAATGATTCCAATCGTTTGTCATTGCTTTCAAGTTTTTGGCGAATTTCTAATTCCTGTTTCTGACGCAGTGGCGTGAGGCCTTCAGTTGCCTGTTTGAACAATGTTTCCAATTCATCAGCCGATGTTTTATTGGATGTTTCCAGGCTTGACAAATTGCTCAACTGTGCCTGAGATTGACTAATCAAATTATTCAGCGCTTGCTTGCTGACATCATCGGCGGTATTGGCTAATTTTTCTTCCAAATTGGCAATCTGTTGTTTGAGATTATTAATTTGAGTTCCTAACTCATTACCGACAGTTCCCAATTTTGCCAAATGTTGCTTGACTTGCGGTTCGACTTGCGTGCCAAAGAAGTCAACATCGGATTCGGAAGCAAGAATGCCAAAACTAATTAATTGCCGCAATGCTGTCGATTGTAATTGAGTTGTTTGGGATAGTTCCGCAGCGAGATTTTGGGCTTGGGCAGCAGCGGTTTGAATGACTTTAGCTAGTCGATTTTCTTCTGTTTGGAGGGGTTGTAATTGTTGGTTAATAGATGCGATCGCCCCTTTCACAGCAGTTGCCTGCGCCTCTAATTGCTGCACGGTTGGTCCGATCGCACTTAATTCAGATTGTTTTTGGGCAATATCGGATTGTTGCTGGGCAATTTTTTGATTCAGTTCGTTAATTTTGGCAGTAGTTTGTTGCCGCTGCTGCCAAGTTTTATTGCGCAGATCTGCGATAAACGAAGCTTGCTGCAAATTAGCGCGATAAGCCTCAGCTTCAGCAGGATTGTAAGCGTATCCGCTACCATTCCAATACCAGATTTTTTGCTGGTGGGCGGCGGCTTGATTCAAGAAAGCTTGTTCTGCTGCTGCTAGGGATGGATCGCGATCGATTAAGCTTTGCAGCAGTAAGTTTTGGTTGCCTAATTGCAGGTTGGAGAAGGCAAGAGATTGCTGCAATTCATCAATAGATTGTTGGAGCGATCGCCCATCTTTCAATTGCTCTTCAACACCCTGTAATTGCTGTTGCAAACCAGTCAATTGTTGGCGCAATGGTTCCCCAGATTCGCGAGTCGCTAACAGATTTTGTGTAGCCGTCGCTTGTTCCTGAGTTGCTTGCTGCCAAGCTTGCCAGTTTTGCAAATATTTCTGTTCCAAAATCCCTGCTTGTTTGAGTAAGTCCGATCGACTTTGCAGGCGATCGGCTTCACCTTCAACTTGCTGCAAATACTCATCTGTAAGTTCAATCTCGCGATATTTGTTGCTGATTTTTTGTTCTGTATCAGTTTTTTGTTGATTCAGATCTGCTAACTCGTTAAGTAAAGTATCGCGTTGCTGCTGTTGTTGAGTGAGTTGAGTATTTAATTGCGATAGCTTAACTAACAGGTTTTTATCTGTTTCCAGTATGTCTATTTGTTGTTGAGATGTGGCAATTTGAGGCTGCAAACTGGCATTTAGTTGTTGTGCGTTGGAACTAGCCAAATCTCGCTGATAAGCAGCATTATTAGCAGCAGCTTGGGCTGCATTTCGGTTAGCCTGTGCTTGAGTATTGTAAAGTAAGCCACTTAAAAAGCCGAATAAACCAGAACCATTCCGAGTGTAAATCTGACCGTTCCAGTAATTTGCTGCTGCTTGTTGCCGTTGTCGTTCTGCTTCCCACGAATTAGCAGCAGCAAACGCTTGACCGATCTGATTTTGATAGCCTTGTACCGCAGATTTTTGCTGCTGAATTGTCGCATCTGTAGAGGCGATCGCACTTGGAATATCCGTCTGTGCTGCGGAAATTGTCGATAGATTCGATTTAGTTTGGGCGATCGCATCCTCAGTTTCCTCAATCTCTTGCTCTTTACCCTTAATTTTATCCACTTTCGCCGGAATCAGATTATCTTCTAAATTAGCTTTCTGCAAACCCAATTGCCGGTATTCTTGTTCCAGCTTATCCAACTCTTTCCCAGTCTGAGTTTTTTCAGCCTTAGCATCAGCCAGACGCTTGTCCAAATTATCAAAACCTTGCAGGAAATTCGCGTCACCACTTTCGTAGGATTTGAGATTTTGGATTTTGGATTTGGGATTAATAGAATTCGGTGCAGTTTCTAATTCCTTAATTAAACGAGAAATTGCCAAGCGTTCGGGAGAGTCTGCGATCGCCATTGCCAACTGATCTTTTTGCAAATTCGCCCAGTCTAATTCTTGTTCCAAATTTTCCAAATAATCAGCCCAATATTTGAGTTGTGTTTGGATAATTTCGCTTGGTGTTTGCAGCAATTCTTTAGTCAAACCTTGCATAGTTTCCAGAACTTGCAGCTTAGCAGCAAGCAATTCTTGAATTCCCTGTTGAACAGCACTCAATCTTTCCCGGTAAGGCAACAAAAAACCAGACATTTCTAAAGCATTCTGGAAACTCTGATGCGCCGCAGCCCGCAAAATTTCAATTGCTTCTACTTCCGCCTGCGTTTCCTTCAATCGATTTTCCGTCAAATCAGTTGCTTGCTGTTGTGCGGGAATTTTTTCACTGTTCAACCTTTGCAATGCTTTTTGGGCTAAATCAAGTTCTTTATCCAGCGTTTCTAACTTCTGCCGCTGAACGGGAGTATATAAATCCAATAAATCCTGTTCCGCTTGCAAATGCAGGGCATCGGCTGCAATTTCATACTCAATTCCCTGCTTTAATACAGGCCAATCTCTCAAACGAGTTTGCAATTTATTCGCTTGGTCTTGCAGGGAAGTTGCCTGTTGTTGTGCCTGTTGGGCTAACTGTTGGTAAGCAGTTGCTTCGGAGGCTGCAACATTTGCCAAAGATTGTGCGCGATCGCGCGGTGC
>JAAUPF010000088.1 GCA_012034575.1 Richelia sp. CSU_2_1
GAGATCCCCCCAGCCCCCCCTTCAACAAGGGGGGAGCAAGAGACATCAAATATCGCGCAATTCGAAAACTTACAAGGTATAAATTCATGAAAGCATTCGATCGCAAAAATCTTTGCAAAAAACTCGCTGTGTTTAGCGGTATTGCTGGCATTAGTTCCTTAATTGCCGTGCCGGGAATTGCAGAATTAAACCCGCAGCCTAACGGCTTTAAACAATCGGGCGATCGAGTTTTTGAACTAGCTCAAAATTCTCCCGATTCTCCTAATACTCCCCTGAATCGTGACCTCGATCCTAACCTCGAACCTACCAATAACAATCCCGGCCGTTCTCCCAACACTCCAACTACTCCCAGCAACAATAACAATCCCGGTGGTTCTCCCAACACTCCAGGTGGGGAAAATTCTCCGAGTTCTCTCAGCAGCACAGACAGAAACTTTATCCTCCAAGCTGCTAGAAGTAATATGTTGGAAGTAGAACTCGGCAGGTTAGCCGTGCAGCGCGGTGCTAGCGATGCAGTCAAACAACACGGCCAACAAATGGTTAAGGAACACTCGCAGGCAAACCAAGAACTGATGCAGTTAGCAATGCAAAAAGGCATCGAATTGTCGCCAACGGAAATGAGCGGCCAGAGCACAGCCTTGAGACAGCAGCTTTCGGGGCTTTCCGGTGCCAGTTTTGATGCAGCTTACAAACAAGCAATGCTTGCGAGTCACAATCAAGCTATTGCTCTGTTTCAGGCTCAATCCCGACAAGGACAAGATCCGGATTTGAAGGCTTGGGCTACTAAGATGTTGCCCAACCTTCAAGCTCATTTGCAAATGGTTAACCGGATGGCGGGAAATACGCGCCAGCAATAATCTAGCTAGTCCCGGACGCACGGGACTGGTGACACCGGGTTGATGGACGAAAATACTTTTTGCCGATCGCAAGATTCGTTCACAAACCCGGTTTCTTTGTTAGGAATGGAGGACGATGGAAGAATTTCTACGCAACTTGTTAGGCAACAACATTACAGCTACGTGGCTGTTACTAATCGTCGGGTTTTGCTGGATTGCTTACGTACCCGGTCGCTGGAGAAGTTAAAAATTAGAGTTCGATCGCCAGTTAGCTAATTTTCAGTTTCCACAAAAACTGTAACTGCCGCTACAGCGATTAGCATTTCATCATTTTTATCGTTTAGAGATGCGATCGCCCTGCCTTCTACAATCATGCCGCCTTGTTCGACAGTGAGAGTTTTGCGACCGAAAGGCAGTACCGCCAACACTTCATCCGATCGCACTTGTTCTGGATAAGGAACGGCAACTTTTACTTCGACAATCATTTGATTTGGATCGCTCAAACCCGCCACTTCCCAGATACCTAACAAAGCATTATTCGCGATCGCATTTCTTACAGCCCTCGCGCAAGCTACAGTCGGTTCTTGTCCGTGCTGGTCGATACCCATTCCCATTTCAATGATGAAACATTTACGTGCCACAATTACCTCTCGATCGATTTTGATTTAAATTTGCCATCTGTCTTTATTCAACCACTTATTAACTAAGTCGATCGCTATTAATCTTAAATTTCTATATTTTTCAATCCAAAATCTAAAATCTCAAATCTCAAATCGCCTAACTTATGGTAATATAACCAGATTGACCTTTGCCTGCGGACTGCAAAACGCATCGCCAGCTTGAATCATGGATAGTTTTCTGCCGATAGCTTACTTTCAAAACAAATTTCTGCCATTTAGCGAAGCCAACATTTCCATAGCCACCCACGCCCTGCACTACGGAACCGGAGTTTTAGGCGGTTTGCGGGGCATACCCGACCCCCAAAATCCCGATCGCATCTTGCTATTTAGATTGAACCGCCACAGTCAAAGATTGAGTCAAAGTGCCAGCTTCCTGCACTGCGATATTCCCGCAGACAAAATTCAACAAGTAATCGTTGATTTTGTCAAGAAAAATCGACCGTCAAAATCATTTTACATTCGCCCTTTTATTTATACATCGAGTTTGGGAATTGCCCCGCGCTTGCACAGCGTAGAAACAGATTTCTTTGTCTACGGATTGGAACTTTCCGACTATTTGCCCAAGGAAGGAGTTAACTGCAGAATTAGTTCTTGGTACCGCCAAGAAGACCGCAGTTTGCCCTTGAGAGGTAAAATCAGCGGCGCTTACATTACATCAGCATTAGCGAAAACAGAAGCAGTTGCATCCGGCTTCGACGAAGCGATTATGATGAATGCTCACGGAAAAGTCAGCGAAGCGTCGGGGATGAACATATTTGTTGTCAGAAACGGTCAATTATTTACACCGGGTTTCGAGCAAGATATTCTCGAAGGAATTACGCGAGATAGTGTTATAACTATTGCCAGAGACTTAGGAATTAAAGTCACAGAAAGGGCGATCGACAAATCAGAATTGTTTATTGCTGATGAAATTTTCCTGTGCGGAACTGCTGCTAAAGTAACGCCGATTAACCGCGTGGAAAATTATCAATTACCTGCAAATCGGCCCATCACCGAAAAAATCTTGCACAAACTCACAGAAATCATCGAAAATCAGGATAGCAATTATCAAGACTGGGTATTTGCGATCGACCTGAATTAACAGTTCGTAGTAAGGACTGAAGTCCTTAAGGATTCAACTTCGCTTAAGATCTAGATCCCCCCTAGCCCACGCCAGTTGCTACAACGGGGGAGACCCCCGCAACGCACTGGCGAGAGCAACGCACTGGCTCCCCTTAAGAAGGGGGGGGACCGGAAGCGCTCTTAAGTCCCCCTTTTTAAGGGGGATTTAGGGGGATCTAGACTCATGTACAAGCGAGATTTATCAGCGCTTTTAAGCTTAAGTTAACACCTTTAAATTCTGCTAATTTCCTACCCGTAGCGCGTTCGTTTAACAAATTTTACTCGCACAAAGCAGCCGCGTGATGCTGAATGTGATCTGCCATAAAACTCGCTACAAAATAATAGCTGTGATCGTAACCTTCCTGCATTCTTAAAGTTAGCGACTGTCCCGCTTTCGCACAAGCATCCGCGAAAACTTCCGGCAACAATTGACCCTCACCAAGATACGAATCGGCCGCCCCGCAATCAATCAAAATCGGGCGAGTGTAGTGAGTTCCCAGCACCAATTCACTGGCATCCCACGCGCGCCAATCCTCTCGATCGCTGCCGAGATAGCGATCGAAGATGTTTTGTCCCCAAGGGCTGCGAGTCGGCGCGCAAATCGGCGCAAAAGCTGAAACTGAAAGGTAGCGATCGCAATTTTTTAAAGCACAAATTAAAGCCCCGTGTCCGCCCATTGAATGACCGAAAATTCCCTGTTTTTCGGGGATTGCTGGAAAGTTTTTGGCGATTAAATCCGGCAATTCTTCAACCACATAACTGTACATTCGATAGTGAGAATTCCAAGGTGCGGCTGTCGCATCTATATAAAAACCCGCACCGGTTCCCAAATCCCAATCATCATCCTCGCCGGGAATCCCTGTATTGCGGGGGCTGGTGTCGGGTGCAACTAGCATTAATCCGTGTTTTGCTGCAAATTGCTGCGCGCCGGCTTTTGCCATAAAGTTTTCTTCCGTGCAGGTTAATCCTGATAGGAAATAGAGGATCGGTACTGGTTGAAATTCGGCTTGGGGCGGTTGGTAGACGGCGAATTTCATTTCGCTCTTGCAGGCTGAGGATTGATGGCTGTAAAAGCCGAGTTTGCCGCCGAAGCTTTGATGTTCTTTTTCGGGTTTTAGGGAGTTAGAGGGCATATTATTTTTACTTTTGAATGGGATTTTTTTACCGCAGAGGGCGCAGAGGGCGCAGAGAGGAGATGAGAAGAAGGAAGAAGGAAGAAGGAAGAGGGGTAGCATTACCAATTACCAATTACCCATTCCCAATTCCCAATTCCCAACTGTCAACTGATTTCAAAATGTTAAAACTGTGCGAATTGCTTCGCCTTTGTGCATTAAATCGAAGGCGTCGTTAATGCGATCGATCGGCATTATTTGAGTTACTAAGCTGTCGATGTCAATTTTACCGTCCATGTACCAATCAACAATTTTCGGAACATCGGTTCTGCCCTTCGCGCCGCCGAAAGCCGTGCCTTTCCATACCCTACCAGTTACTAATTGAAACGGGCGTGTGCTAATTTCTTGACCCGCTCCTGCTACGCCAACAATTACGCTCACGCCCCAACCTTTATGGCAGCATTCTAATGCTTGGCGCATCACATTTATGTTGCCGATACATTCAAAACTGTAATCGGCACCGCCTTTGGTTAAATTCACCAAATAAGCTACTAAATCGCCTTCAACTTCGCGGGGATTGACAAAGTGAGTCATGCCGAATTTTTCCGCCATCGCTCGTTTATCGGGATTCAAATCTACGCCGATTATCATATTTGCTCCTACCATGCGCGCTGCTTGAATTACGTTCAATCCCACGCCGCCCAAACCGAAAACTACTACATTAGAACCAGGTTCTACTTTTGCAGTATTGATAACAGCGCCGATGCCAGTTGTTACCCCGCAGCCGATCAAACAAACTTTCTCAAAAGGAGCGTCATCGCGAATTTTGGCTACCGCAATTTCCGGCAATACTGTATAATTAGCAAAGGTAGAAGTTCCCATGTAATGGAAAATTTTCTCGCCATTAATTGAGAACCTGCTGGTGCCGTCCGGCATCACTCCCTGTCCTTGAGTAATGCGAATTGCTTGGCAGAGATTGGTTTTGCGGCTCAAACAATATTCGCAGTTGCGGCATTCGGGAATGTAGAGCGGAATTACTCGATCGCCCTTTTTAACACTAGTTACTCCCGCCCCAACTTCCACAACAATTCCCGCTCCTTCGTGGCCTAAAATAGCAGGAAATAAACCTTCCGGATCTGCGCCGGAAAGAGTGTAAGCATCGGTGTGACAAACACCCGTTGCTTTAATTTCTACTAACACCTCTCCTGCCCGCGGCCCTTCCAAGTCTACAGTTTCAATGCTCAAAGGTTTGCCGGCACTGCGAGCAACTGCTGCTTTTACTTTCATCCTGACCTCACGCGATCGACTTGTTAAATACTCAGTCAATATGTATTCTATTACTTAATGCCCAAATTGCAGCCAACACATGAAAAAATTAATTGTAATTACAGGTGTCAGTCGGGGTCTCGGTCTGGCAATGACCGAAAAATTTATTGAATTGGGACATACAGTTTTAGGTTGCGCCCGCTCTCCCGAAGCAGTGGAAAGACTTAACAGTAAATACAATTTTCCCCACCATTTTACTTGCGCCGATGTAGCCAACAATTCCCAAATCCAAGCCTGGGCAGAAGAAATCCTCGCCAATTATTCGCCTCCCGACTTGCTAATTAACAACGCAGCTTTAACGAATCGCTTAGGTACGCTTTGGGAAATTAGCAGCGAAGAATTTTCTGAGGTTATAGATGTTAATATTAAAGGAACGGCAAATACAATCCGCCACTTCGTACCATCAATGATTGCTAGAAACAGCGGCATTATTGTTAACTTCAGTTCCGGTTGGGGGAGGTCAACATCGCCGGAAGTTGCACCTTATTGCGCGACTAAATGGGCGATCGAAGGACTCACGCGATCGCTCGCTCAAGAACTGCCGCGAGGCATGGCAGCAATTCCTTTAAATCCCGGTATCATTCACACGGATATGCTCGAAATATCATTCGGAGAATCAGCAGCAAATTACACGCCTGTCAAAGCCTGGGTGCAAAAAGCAGTGCCATTTTTGCTAAAGTTAAAACCGTCAGATAACGGAGTTCCCATGACTGTTCCCGGATAATACTCCTGTCAGCAGGAAGAAGGGAGAGGGGGAGAGAGGAAGTTTTAAGTTCTAAGTTTTGAGTTTTGAATTAAGAACTGTCTTTAACTCAAAACTCAAAATTCAAAATTCAAAACTCCTTACCAATTACCAATTACCAACTGTCAACTGTCAACTATCAACTGTCAACTGTCAACTGTCAACTATTGTGAATTTACCAATCACCCCATCGCAAACCGAAAGTCGCAAAGCAGATCACCTGCGGATTTGCCTTGAAGAAGACGTACAATTTCGCGAAACCACCAGCGGTCTCGAACGCTATCGTTTCACTCACTGCAGCTTGCCAGAAATCGATCGCAAAAGCATCGATTTAACCTCAATTTTTATCGGCAAAAAATTGGGTGTTCCCCTGCTGATTTCCTCAATGACAGGCGGCACAGAACTCGCCCAAACCATCAACTACCGCCTCGCCGATGTCGCCCAAAAATATAAGCTAGCAATGGGCGTCGGTTCCCAGAGAATCGCGATCGAAAATCCCCAACTCGGCGATACATTTGCCGTGCGCGATCGAGCTCCCGATATCCTCCTATTTGCCAACATCGGAGCCGTACAATTAAACTACAATTTCGGTCTCGAACAGTGCCAAAAAATCATCGACCTCCTCGAAGCCGACGCCTTAATTTTGCACCTCAATCCCCTGCAAGAATGCGTGCAAACCGAAGGCGATACTAACTTTAAAGGATTGCTAGATAAAATTGCTAAATTGTGCGCCGAATTAGCAGTACCCGTAATTGCTAAAGAAGTCGGTAACGGCATTTCCGCAGCAATGGCAAAAAATTGCTAGCGGCAGGAGTAGCCGCCATAGATGTTGCTGGAGCCGGGGGCACTTCTTGGGCGAAAATAGAAGGAGAACGGGCAACAGATGCGAAACAGCGCCGCTTGGGGGCAACTTTTGCCGATTGGGGAATCCCCACAGCCGAGTGCATTGTCGGCGTGAGAAAAGTTTCGTCGGAAGTTCCGCTAATAGCTTCCGGCGGCTTGCAAAACGGCTTGGATGCAGCCAAAGCCATCGCCCTCGGTGCGGATGTTGCTGGGATGGCGCGACCTTTTTTGCAAGCAGCCGCGGAATCAACCTCAGCTTTGGAAATGCTGGTTGAGGTTTTGATTGCAGAAATCGCCACAACGATGTTCTGTACGGGCTGCGCTAATCTGTACGAGTTAAAGCACTCTGGAGTTTTGGAAACGCTAAGATAAAAGTATGTCAGTTAACAGTTGACAGTTGACAGTTGACAGTTGAGGGTTAGTGGCAAACAATTTGACAGTTATCAGTTGTCATTATTCAGTAATAACTAATGACTGCTGACTGCTGACCAATTAGCAATTACCTATTACCTATTACCTATCATCTAATGAAAGATTTCCTAAAATATACGTTTGCAAGTTTGCTGGGAACCTTCCTAGGCTTAATGCTGATCGGCAGTATCGGATTGGGTGGACTGATGCTGCTGATATTTGCGGCTGCATCGTCTTCTAAAGATGCAGGCCCGCAAGTTAAAGATAAGTCTGTATTGGTATTAGACCTTTCTTTAAATATTACCGACAGCAAACCCAATCGCAGCACCGGCGCGGCGCTGCAAGAAGCGCTGTCTGACGATGAGGCAGGTACTGTTACTTTGCGGACGGTTTTAGACTCGATCGAATCTGCTAAAACAGATCCGAAAATAGTCGGTATTTATCTCGACGGAAATTCCGATTCCGGCGCAACCGGCTTGGCAAATCTCAAAGAAGTTCGATCGGCATTGCAGAGTTTCCGAGATGCCAAAAAACCCATTTTTGCTTACGATATGGATTGGAACGAGCGAGATTATTACCTCGGTTCCGTTGCTAATACAATTGCAGTCAATCCTTACGGTACTTTGGAAATTAACGGATTTAGCAGCCAAGCAATGTTTTTGACAGGCGCTTTGCAAAAATACGGCGTGGGAGTGCAAGTTACTCGCGTCGGCAAATACAAGTCTGCTGTCGAACCGTTTTTGCTGACAAAAATGAGTCCTGAAAATCGCCAGCAAACTCAAAAATTACTCGGAGATATTTGGGGAGAATACCTGCAAACTGTCAGCCCCAGCCGCAAATTAACTGTTACCCAACTGCAAAAAATAGCCGATAGCGGCGGAACTTTAATGGCTGATGAAGCGCTGAAAAATAAGTTAGTCGATCGAGTTGTATATTTTGACGAAGTTGCAACGGAAATTAAGAAACTGACAGGAACAGATGCCGAAGATAAATCTTTCAGACAAATTAGTTTGAAAAATTATGCGAAAGTTGCCGAAAGCAAAAACTCTACTAATGCTGACAGCAAGAATCAAATTGCCGTGATTTATGCCGAAGGCGAGATTGTAGATGGGGAAGGCGGCCCGACTCAAGTAGGGGGCGATCGCATTGCTGGAGAACTGCGCAAAATTAGAGAAGATAATGATGTTAAATCGGTCGTTTTGCGCATCAACAGTCCCGGAGGTAGCGCTACGGCGGCAGAAGTAATCGGACGCGAAGTAGTGCTCACCCGCCAGAAAAAACCCGTGGTAGTTTCTATGGGAAATTTAGCAGCTTCCGGCGGTTATTGGATGGCGATGGGTTCCAGCAAAATATATGCCGAACCCAATACAATTACAGGTTCGATCGGAGTTTTTGGAATGCTGCTCAACGTCCAAAATTTAGCTGCTAACAACGGCTTGACTTGGGATGTCGTAAAAACAGCCAAGTTTGCCGATAACAACACGATCGCCCGCCCGAAAAATCCTCAAGAATTGGCAAACATTCAGCGCAGAGTCGATCGCATTTACGATCGATTTATTACCAAAGTCGCGCAATCCCGCAAACTGCCGAAAAACAAAGTGCAGGAGATTGCTCAAGGCCGAGTTTGGTCTGGCGTAGCGGCGAAACAATTGGGTTTGGTCGATGAAATTGGCGGTCTGGAAGATGCTGTTAAAGAAGCAGCAAAGCAAGCTAAACTGGGAGATGATTGGAAATTAGAAGAGTATCCGAAACGCCGCACTTTGGAAGAGCGACTTTTAGAAAAATTCTCTGGCGTTAGCATTGCTTCCGAGCCAAAACTCGACCCGCTAACCGCTGAATTCAAGAAAATGCAGGAGGATTTAGCTGTTCTTAAATCAATGAACGATCCTCAGGGAATTTACGCTCGCTTGCCGTTTAATTTGCGCATTGATTGACGGATTCTGAACTAACAATTAGTTGGCGGTTAACGCGCTACTAATTTTCTCGCCCTTTTTCGGGTCCGACAGGGGTTTTTAACCCCTGTCTCATAGCAAAAGTCCTCTGAAAGAGGACTGAAAATGCGGAGCGTAAAATGTAGGATTCTTCAGTCGGTTTCAACTCACATGGAGCAGCAATATCAACAAGAGGTTTTCTGGTGGGGTGGGGGCGGGTTTATTAACCTGTTTGCTACCTTCTGTGGCTGTTGAGAACCCTTTCAAGGTGATACCAATTTAATGTGAAGTTGCACAGATCTCGATCCCCCTAAATCCGCGCCACTTGACGCCACTTGCTTCATTTGGGGAGACCCGGCAGTTGCTCCACTTGGGGGGACCCCAAGACCGCACTGCCTCCCAAGATCGCAGTGGCTCCTTCATTTGGGGGGACCCCAAGATCGCAGTGGCTTCCCTCCCGGGGGACTTCAAGAGCGATTCCAGTCCCCCCCTTCTTAAGGGGGGGTTAGGGGGGATCGAATTCTATGCAGCCTCATAAAAAATTGGTATGAGAATCGAATATGCTGCGCTCGTTATTCGATTATCACCTTGAACCCTACAGCCTATTGAGAAAGGTGCAAGATCTCAGTTTCAACCGACTTTCGCTATGAGGCAGGGGTTTAAACCCCTGCCGTACTGTGGAAATTCGGTAAATTGTGCGTTTAAAAAGCAACTGTTAATAAGGTATAATTACAAACCTAGCTATTGCCAAAAGACTGCAAAAATAGAGTTTAATTCGATCGAGGTTATTTTAAATGAAAGCAGTTATTTTATTATCGGGCGGATTGGATTCCTCAACAGTTTTGTATCAAGCAAAAGCCGACGGCTGCGAATGTTACGCGATTTCCTTTGACTACCAACAAAGGCACCGGCGAGAATTGGAATCAGCAAAGTCGATCGCCCTTTCAGCAGGCGTTAAAATACATCAAATAGTAAACTTCGATTTGACACAGTGGGGCGGTTCGGCACTGACGGACGATCGAATAGAATTGCCGAGCGATCGAACTTTAACAGAAATGTCTCAAGACATCCCGATTACCTACGTTCCTGCTAGAAATACTATCTTTCTCAGCTTTGCCCTCGCCTGGGCAGAAACTCTAACAGCCGATCGAATTTACATCGGCGTCAACGCTTTAGATTATTCCGGCTATCCCGACTGCCGCCCCGATTACATTCAAGCAATGCAGGAAGTTTTTCGGTTGGGAACCAAGCAGGGTAGAGAAGGCAATCCTATTAATATTGTAGCACCTTTGATCGAATTGAAAAAAACCGAAATTATTCAATTAGGCAACAAGTTGGGAGTGCCTTGGGAGAAAACTTGGTCTTGTTATGCAGGCGGCGAAACGGCCTGCGGCGTTTGCGATTCTTGCCGGTTGCGACTGGCAGCTTTTGCAGAATTGGGATTGCAAGATCCGGTGCCTTATGCTAGTTGTTAAACAAAATATTTATTAAGAAATAGGTTGGCATCAATTTTTGAAGCAGTGGTTGAAATTGATTCCAGAAGCTGGGCCAAAAGTGTCTAGGGATCGGTGGTGTCTGTAGAGGATATGACTGTAAAAGAGTATGTTGAGAGCTATCCTCTCGATCTGGATCATCTGTCTTCTTAGCTATCAATTAGTAAGGCGCGCAGTACGCGCCCTACAAATCAGTAAGGTGCGCAGTGCGCACCCTACAAATCAATACTTCCTTTCCTGCGGCTCAAACATCGTAATTGCCACCGGCATATAATCCAAATCGATGCCCGCAGGCGAATAATACGCCAGCGTATGCTTCAAGAAATTAACATCATCGCGATCGGTAAAATCTTCTCGCGCGTGAGCTCCCCGACTTTCCTTGCGGTTCAAAGCGGCTGTTAAAATCATCTGTCCCACAACCAACAAATTCCGCAATTCCAAAGCTTCGACAAGTTCCGTATTCCAAGATTTACCCTTGTCGTCCAAGAAAACTTCTTGATATTGTTTCTGCAATTCCTCCAACTTCTGCAACCCAGTTTGCATCAATTCGGCACTGCGAAATACTCCGCAATACTCGGTCATCGTATCTTGGAATTTTTGCCGCACTTCGTTAATTCGGTATTGTCCGGGACGTTCTAAAAGTGCTTGAATTTGCTCTTCGGCTTCTTGGATATACCGCTTTTCGTCTACTGTCGGTAACTTGCGATTTTGCACGTATTGTGCTATAGTTGCGCCAGTAACTTTGCCATAAACTACGCATTCTAAAAGCGAGTTGCTGCCCAAACGGTTAGCGCCGTGAACTGACACGCAAGCTGCTTCGCCGGCTGCAAAGAAACCCTCAACTAAACCGCCCGCACCGCTGCGAACTTGACCGCTGATATTAGTTGGAATTCCCCCCATTGAATAGTGCACTGTCGGACGCACGGGCATCGGTTGATTTACCGCATCAATCCCTAGCAAGCGGTGCGCTTCTTCCCAAGCAAACGGAATTTTGCTCATGATTTTTTCGCGTCCCATGTGCCGCAAATCCAGGTATGCAAAAGGACCGCCCGCACTGCCGTCGGGGTGAATTCCCCTGCCGGCGCGAATTTCTAACGAGATTGCCCTCGATGTAATATCTCTCGGCGCTAATTCCATGCGGCTGGGGGCATATCTGGCCATAAAACGTTCGCCGTCGGAATTGATTAAATAAGCGCCTTCGCCCCGTACAGCTTCCGAAATCAACACTCCCACGGGATACAAACCTGTCGGGTGAAACTGCACGAATTCCATATCTTCCAGCGGCAAGCCAGCTAAAGCCGTCATCGCCAAACCGTCTCCCGTGGAAGCGTAATCGTTCGACGTGGTATTGTAAACCCGGCCGTAACCGCCCGTAGCAAACATCACCGCCTTAGCGCGCACTACGGCAAGTTCGCCATCCGTCATGCGGTACATCACAACGCCCTTGGCTTGGCCTTCTTCCAAAATCAAGCGCTTGACGTACCATTCCTGATAGGTGTGAACTCCGTAACGGCGCAGGTTGTTCACTAATTCGTGGAGGATGGCGTGGCCGGTTTTGTCGGCGGCGTAGCAGGTGCGGCGGTGGGAATGACCGCCGAAAGCGCGCTGGGCAATTCTGCCGTCTGGGAGGCGAGAAAATAATACGCCCATGTGTTCCAAATCGATGATGACACCGGGCGCTTCGCGGGTGAGAATTTCTACTGCGTCTTGGTCGGCTAAATAGTCCGAACCTTTTACGGTGTCGAAGGCGTGGGCTTTCCAACTGTCTTCGGGATCGACGTTTTGCAAGCTGGATGCCATGCCTCCTTGGGCTGCAACAGAGTGCGATCGAATTGGGTGAGTTTTGGCGACTACTGCTACTTTCAAATTGGGGTCAGTGCGGGCAATTTCTACTGCCGCGCGACAACCTGCTAAACCGCCGCCAACGATGATTACGTCATGTTCTAGCATTGTTCGATCGGTTTTTAGTGTTCTTCTTTAGATATATTTGCCCATAAAAAACTCCCTCACGTAAAAGTAAGGAAGTTTTTAACTTTTGAGTTTGGATTGAATTAAGAATTTACTTCTTGGTGTCGAACTAACTAAGCGCTTGGGCTGGATTTGAACCGGGCAAACTACCGCTAGCAGAGGGTTTGGATTCAGCAGCCGGGTCTGTTGCAAGCACTTCGATATTGTTGAGAAGAGTTGTCACGAAAGCGAACAGCAAGAACGGTAAAGATAGAACCAAAATCAGGCCGACTGTGGCTAAAGCGTAGATTTGACGGGCGCTACTCCACAAAGCTAGTGCCGAAGCCAGACTCAGGAAAATCACAATCAACCAAACAATGATTTGACCGTAAATGTCGCCGAAGGTTAGCGTACACTTAAGGCGATAGTTTTGAATTTTATCCATTTGATGCCTCGCGAGATTGCTATTGGGACTGGTGAAAAAATACTTTGACAGCGCGTCAATTGCTGCTTTAAATTTAACATTTTAATTGCGATCGATCGGTTTTGCAGATATTTTAAGTATTTTTTTGACTTCTCTGGGGCTGGCAACAGAACTTAGGTGTGAGTCAGCCCCGCTCCGCTGTTGCAGCGCATTCCAAGGAAAGTAGGACGCGACAGGGCCGTGTCGGGAGCATCCCGTGGAGATCGATCGCGGGAATGTCCTCGATAATTTAGTGAAAATGTATTTTAAGACGCTCCGCTATTTTTTTACTATCTGTTGAATTCGATCTAATAATTGTGCGGCAGATAGAGAAGATGGCAAAATTGTAGCAGATATTTCTTGGAGCAAAAAGTCGATCGCTTCCGATTTTGCAGGCGAACTGCACCGATAATCCCAAACAAAAATAGGCAGTTTTGCCGTCATTTGCCGCAGGCTAGATAGCGATTGCAACATAGCGGGCGAGATTGGTGCGGCATCTCGCAGGCACAGCAAAAGCAAGTCAGCGCTTTGATACTTCAACTGCTGGGAAACATCCGCCCAAGAACGGGCGATCGACCCTCGAAATCCAGCAGTTTGAATGTATTGAATCAAAGCTTGAAAGTTAGAGCGTGCCAACTCCGAACGGGGGGGAAATTCGACATCTTTGACGGCTCGATCGGGATTTTCCATACTTTCCTGTTCGGCTGCAGCCGTTCCCAAATTCCCCGCATCAATTGGTTGCAAATCCGGCAAACTCGAAATGTCAGCAAACAAAATACAGGGCTTCCAACTCATGCCGGCAGCTACTTGAATAACTTGCCACAAAGCAGATGCCGGCGACCCCGCACTGTTCGTTCCAGTGCCGCAAGCCGAACCTGCAGCCAAACACGGAAACACCGACAGTCCCTGAACTTGATTTGCCAGTTGCGTAGTTGCGGGGTCTAAAGTTACCAAAGGAAGAGCGCCCAAACTTCGAGACTGGCTCAATTGTTCCATGAAAGCTGAGGGGTTTTGCAGTTGGCTGGTGCCATCTAAAACGATCGCGTCGGGCCGCCAAATGCGGGCCATGAGTTCTGCCTGACCGAGGTCGTCTGCTTCTAAAACCCGACAGTAGGTAGGGTTGAGCAATAAAGATGAACCTTCGGAGGAACTGTTCTGCGGGCTGAGCCACAAAATAGTCAAAGAACTGGTAATGTTTTGGGGTTGCGGATTTTTCTGCAGCCCGATCGAATCCTCCAGCAGCAACCGCAAGGCAGGTGCTTTGACCGGCAAAGTCAAGAAACCGTCGGCTCGGTTGACAGAGGCTCGTTCTTTTTCGCCTCTGGTGGCGGTGACAATGGCGGGGATCGATCGCGTGTCGGGATCGCTTTTGAGCAGAGTCAGCAGGTCCCAGCCGGACAGCAGGGGCAGCAGAGGGTTGAGGAAAATCGCTTCGGGGCTGAAGCGGCGGGCTTTTTCCAGTGCTTCGGTGCCAGAACGGGCGACGATGACTTGGTAGCCCAAACCGGAGAGCCCGCTGGTTAAATTCTCAATATATTGAGGAACTGCTTCGACTATTAAGATCAAACGGGAGCGAACATGAGCGCTCGCGATCGGGTGCTGGTGCTTGGATTTTAAGAATTCTCCTGTGGTTTCTGCTGCATCTTCTGATTTTTCCCTGTTTTTTGTGGGGGGATGCGGCGGCAAGAGCAGGGTAAATTGAGAGCCTTGTCCTTCTGAGGAAATAAACGAAACATCTCCGCCGTGGAGGCGAGCCAGTCTTTGGGTGAGTACCAGTCCCAGCCCGGTTCCTTGAAATCGCCTGGTAAGGGGGCTTTCAAGCTGTTGGAATTTTTGAAATATCAGGTGCTGTTTGTCTGCGGGAATGCCGATGCCCGTGTCCCAAACAGTGAATGCAATCCAACCTTCCCAAACATTTACTTTCAAGCCGATTTTGCCGCCGTTTTCGGTGAATTTGAGAGCGTTTGAAAGCAGGTTGACGAGCATTTGCCGCAGGCGCAGTTCGTCGGCCATTAAGGTTGTAAGTCCTGGGTCTATTTCAAGGGTAAATTCGATTTTAGGCTCGGGTTCGCCGGCCGCAGAATTGTTAGTTTTTTGCTGTTTGGATGTGGATTTTTCGTCTTGCTGGGGTCGTTGCTTGGCTTGTTCAAAAGCTTTCTGGCAAGTGGTAGCAATTTCGACAGTTTCGGGAATTAATTCTAGCTGCCCGGTTTCCATGCGGGTCAAGTCTAAAATGTCGTTAACTATGGTCATCAAATGCCGCCCGCTGTGGTGGATGAGTTTGGCGTAACGGGTTTGGCGTTCGTTGAGTTCTCCGATCAGTTTGTCTTTAAGCAGGCTGGACAAGCCCAGGACGGCAGTGAGCGGGGTTTTGAGTTCGTGGCTGATGCAGGATAAAAATTCGTCTTTAAGTCTGTTGAGGTGGATTAAGTCGGCATTTTTGGCTGCAAGTTCTTTGGCGACTAAATGCTCTTCGGTAACATCTTGACCCACGATTAAGATCAGGTGTGGCGATAGGGGCTGTTTGACAAATTGCCAAATCCGCTCTCGCTCGTGGTGGATCGGGCAGTCGCACAGTTTGGTGTCGGATTTGCTCGCGATCGGACACCAAGCAGGAGCGGTTAAGCTTGACTGAGCCGCGGAGTATAGGGGCAGGGGGCAACTGTTGGCGGTATTTTTGCTTTCGGCGACTCGGGCAGCGCCCACGAGGCTCCTGCACTCTTTGGTGAAAGCTGCTACTTGTACTCTTTGGTATGCTGCGTCTGTCAGATCGAGCTGGTTCGAGGTTTGACCGGCAGCGGCTGCTGTTTCTGCGATCGGTTGGGGGCCGCCGCCGAGAAAAATCCGCCATGCTGCGTTTTGGCTGACGATTTGGCCGGTCAAGGTTTGCAGTCTCAGGGGCAGGGGCAGTTTTTCGAGCAACTGGACTAGGGAATTGAGGCTTTCGGAGGGTTGCAGTCCTGCTTCGAGAAAGCGTACTTGAGTGTCTAGTTCGGTTTCGGAAGAGCAGGGTAGAGGGGGGTATTCGCTGCCCGCAGCATCTGTTTGCGGGGCGTTTAGAGGCGGATGGGGGGCGGTTTCGCGGGAGGCTAAACTGCTATTGGCTGCTGCGAATTGCAGCAGGCTGAGGCTGTCTAGCAGTCCTAAAAATTGACCTTCGGCATTGGTAAGGGCGATCGGGCTGGCTGGGCTTTGAGGTGCTGCTGTTTGCAGGTACTCCCAGAATTCGATCGCGCTGAGTTCGGCAGATATCGGTCTCAGGGGAGCCAGTGCCTGCGGGTACAGTTTTGCGATCGGCTGTTCCCCATCGCTGACTTCTGGGGCCATCGGCGCGATGCTGCGCAGGTAAACTAATCCCAGGGGCTGTAGCTGTTGGTTGACTATCGCAACGCGATCGCAGTTGCCACTGCTGAAAATTGACCTCAGCGTGTTTAAGGGCGCTGTTTCGATGCACAGCGGCACGGGCTCGATAAAATTTTTCAGATTGGGGCTGGTGAGTGACATAGCAAACCTAACAGTCCGCTCCCGAGAGCAGTAGTAATATTTTTAAGACTTAATGCAGCGGCCGATTTTTGTATCTAATTTGAGTTATATCAGTCGGCGATCTCGATCGGGATCTGCAATCGCGCCTGCAATTTCGATGTCTGTGCCTGATTTGAGGCTACTTTGAGGCGGCTGACTATTATTTTAAGGCTTAAGCTTAATTGCAGAAATCAGGCTCGGGCACCTTGACGCTGGCACCTAGGACTAAATTTAATTATGCCTCTCCTACAAGGTTCTTAGCGCTTTTGGGGTTAAGATTGGTTACAATTAATGTTTAGATGATTGTGGTAATGTTAAGTGTTTTGTAAAGGAGATATCAACTCTGAGCGATCCAACACTGTCGGGTAACTTGTCGGGTAACTTGTCGGGTAACGTTGGTGTTTCGCCTGCTGTTAGTTGGCATCCCCAACTGTCTGTCTGTATTTTTATCAGCTCTCGGGAACTTGCAGATGCTGCGGTAGAGCTTTTGGCAAGTGACCGCTATGTTGTAATGCGGGTGAAGTCGGCTGTCGAGTTGTGGAAGTTGCTCGATCGCCACCGCCCGATCGATTGTTTGGTGGTTGAGGCTGATGGAGTGATGCGCTCGCTGGCGATCGAACTGCAAAAGCGCTCGGTATTCTTGCCGGCGGTAATTTTTTCACCGCTGTGCGGGGACGAGAAGCCGCTAGCCGCGGGTAACTTTCTTGACTTGTCAAGTACCGATAAGGAAGAGCGACAGGAAAGTAGCAGTTTGTTTTACCACGCTGCTGAAGTGCTAATGCCGGTAGTCCGAGTGAAGGAAATTGCCGGCGGAATCGATCGGGCGATCGTGCAATTTCTCAAACTTTCGACTGCTGTTACATCCGACGAATCGCCTGCTAGCAGCGGCGCGATCGCTCAATTAACAGCTCAAAGTTTGCTTCAGCGGCAGCAGCGACGGCTAGCTGAAAAATTGCGAGAGCGATTGGGATACTTAGGCGTGTATTATAAAAGAAATCCTCAGAATTTTTTACGGAATCTATCTCAGGCAGAAAAGCCAAAGTTTTTAGAACAACTAAAGTTAAGTTATCGCCAGATTGTTTTGAAGTATTTCGATCGAGACGCTGCGGTTAACAATCAAATAGACGAATTTGTTTACTTGGCTTTTTTTGCCGATGTTCCGGTGACTCAAATTGTGGAAATTCACATGGAATTGATGGATGAATTTGCCACGCAGCTCAAATTGGAAGGTCGCAGCGAAGAAATATTGCTCGACTACCGCTTGACGCTGATAGATGCGATCGCTCATTTGTGCGAAATGTACCGCCGATCGATTCCGAAAGACGAATCTAGCATTCGCTAGAATGCTGCGACAGGAACCCAACCGCAGGCTTGCTGCACCGCCGAGCAAGGGTCTGGCAAAATTATTATAAAATAACAAAGAACAGCGAATTCAAGACGAATTACAACTACAACTAACATCTAACAGCTAACTCTTAATGTTTAACATAAATTCATGAGCCCCCTCAAAAAGACCTATGTCCTGAAGCTGTACGTTGCGGGCAATACTCCGAACTCAGTGCGGGCTTTGAAAACCCTTAAGGAAATTCTAGAACAGGAGTTTCAAGGTGTCTACGCGCTCAAAGTCATAGATGTCCTCAAAAATCCCCAACTAGCAGAAGAGGATAAAATTTTAGCGACCCCGACCCTGGCTAAAATTCTGCCGCCACCAGTCCGAAAAATTATCGGCGATTTATCCGATCGGGAAAAAGTTTTGATAGGATTAGATTTGCTTTATGAAGAACTTCGCGAAGAAGACGCGAACAACCCGCCACTGACGTGAAGCATACAGCCGTGAAGCATACAGTATCTCAAGCAGGTAGTGGGGGTACTCAACCCCTGGTTTAGCAGCAACCCTCTCAGGGTAGCCGTTACGGTGGATGCGCACACAGGTGGAAACTAAGTCAGGTGGTTCGACTAAATTTAATCGCCGCCAACACAACTTAGAGCACAACTTAGAGACAACTCGCGGGATTGATGCGGCAGTAGTTGGTAATCTACCTAAAACCACTAATTATCAAAGGAGTTAAACAGTTGTTAATTCAATCGATCGGTCATGCTTCTAGATGCTCTTACAGAAATGATAAATATGGTTTTTCTAACCGACTATTGTCGCAAAAAAAATACATTTTAGTTGTCAAACAGGTGATATTATTAAAACAGTTGTTACCAGCGAGAAGCAAGTTAGTAAGTATGTTGGTAAAGTGGCGATCGGAAGATCTGGTAGTTGCAATATTTCAGCCAAAAACCGGTTAGTACGAGGAATTTCTCGCAGGTTGATACAACGCATTCATGCAAAGGACAGTTACTCCCATGCAGTTTAAGAGATTAGAAATTGCTCGGATGTCCCTTTCACTGTTTGTGCTTGCGCGCAAAAACATTCAAGGGACGCCTCACAAGTTTTTCTCCTTGCCTTTAACCGCTGAGGGGAGCACCGCTTCAGTGGAAGTCTCCAGGAGGAAAAACAGATGAATGAAATTAATCCCGCCGCGGAGGCAGAAGTATTGGTAATGTCAGGAGTCAAAAAAATTCGCACGATGATTGAGGGATTCGATGACATCAGTCACGGTGGAATGCCCGTAGGCAGAACTACCCTCGTCAGCGGCACCTCGGGAACGGGAAAAACCTTATTTGCCGTACAATTTCTCTACAACGGCATTACCAATTTTGACGAAGCTGGAGTATTTGTAACTTTTGAAGAATCTCCCACAGATATCATCAAAAATGCCTACAGTTTCGGCTGGGATTTGCAGCAGTTAATCGATGAAGGGAAGCTATTTATTTTAGACGCTTCCCCCGATCCTGAAGGTCAGGATATTGTCGGCAATTTCGATTTGTCGGCACTGATAGAACGAATTCAATACGCAATTCGCAAGTACAAAGCCAAGCGAGTTTCCATAGATTCTGTAACCGCAGTATTTCAGCAATACGATGCTGCATCGGTAGTGCGGCGCGAAATTTTCCGCTTGGTTGCCCGCTTGAAACAAGTAGGTGCGACTACAGTCATGACTACCGAACGGGTGGAAGAATACGGTCCGGTAGCCAGATTTGGAGTAGAAGAATTCGTATCGGACAATGTGGTCATTGTGCGCAATGTTTTAGAAGGGGAACGCCGCCGCCGGACGATGGAAATTTTGAAATTGCGCGGCACAACTCACATGAAAGGCGAGTATCCTTTTACTATTACTAACGACGGCATTAATATTTTCCCCCTGGGGGCGATGCGACTGACTCAAAGGTCTTCCAACGTGCGGGTTTCTTCCGGCGATAAAACTCTCGACGAGATGTGCGGCGGCGGCTTCTTTAAAGACTCAATTATTTTGGCTACCGGCGCGACGGGAACGGGCAAAACGCTGCTGGTAAGCAAGTTTTTGGAAAATGCTTGTACGAACGGATATCGGGCGATGCTGTTTGCTTACGAAGAGTCGCGGGCGCAGTTGTTCCGCAATGCTTATTCTTGGGGCATTGATTTTGAGGAAATGGAACACAAGGGAATGCTGAAACTGCTGTGTACTTACCCGGAATCTGCGGGTTTGGAAGACCATTTGCAGACTATTAAATCAGAAATTGCTGAGTTTAAACCGTCTCGCATTGCCATAGATTCGCTGTCTGCTTTGGCTAGAGGTGTCAGCAGCAATGCTTTCAGACAGTTTGTCATCGGGGTAACGGGTTTTGCCAAGCAGGAGGAAATTACCGGGTTTTTCACCAATACAACCGACCAGTTTATGGGGTCTCACTCGATTACGGATTCTCATATTTCTACGATTACTGACACGATTCTCATGTTGCAGTACGTGGAAATTCGGGGGGAAATGTCGCGGGCAATTAATGTGTTTAAAATGCGCGGTTCGTGGCACGATAAGGGAATTCGGGAATACACTATTTCCGAACGGGGACCGGAAATTAAAGATTCTTTCCGCAGTTACGAACGGATTATCAGCGGTTCTCCGACTCGGATTGCTGTTAATGAGAAGAGCGAATTATCTCGGATTTTGCAAGGGGTGCAGGGGGCAGATAATGATGATATTTAAAACTTAGAATTCCTCACAACCTTTATACAAAACCGCTGCTACCGGACACGACATAACACCAATTTCATAAAGTAGCGCGAAATAACTACCCCCCCTTACTAAGGGGGGGGCTTTGAACTGCATCTATAGAAAATATTTAGGAAATTGGTATTGTAAAAATTAAGTCAACTACCTTATTTTTTTATAACGACTTTTTTATAATGATTTTTTTATAACGATTTTTTTATAACATTCAACGAGCACGGAGGGATTCGAACCCCCGACCCTCAGGACCGGAACCTGATGCTCTATCCACTGAGCTACGTGCCCTCGTCTGTTTCCAATATAGCACGTCTAGTTGGGAAATGGCTAGTGCTGCTTGACAAAAGTTTTTTGGATGCGCCCGGAGTCAACTGTTTGCGCTGGTTTTAGTATGGTATTGAAGCGTCCTGGGCTGACAGCAGTACGATCGACGCCTGCTGCTTTTGAAAATCCCCCTCAGGCAATATGTATCGGGTATAAAGTTATGCTTCTCACTGTAAAGTATACTTAAAGTGTCAAAATAGGACAGCAATAATTGGTAAAATAATTATATTTAAGGCAGCCTATATTAAGTTTAGATTCGATCGGGGGAAAAAACTGTAACCCAATCTTTGGAACTGTTGAGACATGATTTCCGCTGGGGGTAACTATTCAAGGGTAGTACCGTGAATCGATCGCGGTGCTCGCTACCCGCAATTATCGACATGAAGGAGGTTGCATAAATGCTTTCCGGTTTCAAAACAGAATTGAAACTGAACGATTGGAGGAAAGTAGTTTAGATGCTGGCTGCTTTCCTCTCACCGCTAGCATGGAGTATAGTGGGACTTTCCAGCAGCTATTACCAAGATGATTTTTAAAGTTTTAGATAAATTCCCGCTGCGAACCGTTCTTATTTTACCCTTTGTGTTGCAAATTGCTGGCGGGGTGGGATTGGTAGGATACTTGTCTTTTAAAAACGGTCAAAAAGCTGTTAATAATCTTGCCAGCCAGTTAATGAGCGAGGTGAGTTTGCGAGTAGAGCAAAACTTGCAAGTTTACCTGAAAACTCCCCATCAAATCAATCAAAGCAAGCTGGATGCTGTCAAACTGGGGATGTTAAAGATGGAGGATTTATACCCTTGGGAAAAATATCTGTGGCGGCAAGTACAATTATATCCTTATATTAATTTTACGTCTGTTACTAACGTAAGAGGTGATTATCGATCGGGAGAACAAATGTCAAATGGGTTGTTAATGATTAATGCGATCGAACAATCTATTCGGAAAAATTTCTATGCTTACAATACCGATAAAGATGGAAATCGCACTAGCATTGCAACGGTGGTTCAGTTTTCAGATCCCCGACAGCATTCTACGTATAAAGAGGCGGTAAAGTCTGGCAAACCAACATGGAGTTCGGTTTATGTTTCGTTTCTCGAACCGACTTTAATAGTTAGCGCCCTGCAACCAGTATATGACGATCGCGATCGGTTAGAAGGAGTTTTAGGTGCTGCTTTGCGTCTCGATCTTATCGGCAGATTTCTTAACAGTTTGAGAATTGGCAAATCCGGCCAAGCTTTTATTATCGATCGGCAAGGCACTTTGCTAGCAACTTCTACCTCCGAAAAGCCATTTCGCACAGTTAACAAGGAAAGACAATTATTTAAAGCTACTGAAAGCAGCAACCTTTTTACTCAAGCTACGGCAAAATACTTGCAATCCCAAGTTGCTCGATTTCATCAAATATCGAGCCAACAAGAAGTATTGGAATTTGACATCAACGGTAAGGAACAGTTTCTCAAAGTTTTGCCGTTTCAAGATGGGAAAGGCTTGGAATGGTCGATCGTAGTTGTGGTTCCCAAAGCAGATTTCACCGAACAAATTGATGCCAATACTAGAACCACAATTATTCTTTGTTTGGCAGCTTTAGCCGTAGCTTTAATTATCGGAATTATGACTTCCAAGTGGGTGACAGACCGATCGTGCGCTTGAATGCAGTAGCAAAAAATATTGCTAAAGGCGAATGGGATCGAACAGAAGAAATATCGAGGACTGATGAATTGGGGGAGTTGGGAAGATCGTTTAACAGCATGGCAAAACAACTGAAACAGTCCTTTGAAAGTTTGGAAAATCGAGTGCAAGAACGGACTGCCGAGCTAGCTGTGGCTAAAGAAAAAGCAGAAGTAGCAAATGAAGCTAAAAGCACCTTTCTTGCCAACATGAGCCACGAATTGCGATCGCCCCTGAATGCCATCCTCGGTTTTTGCCAACTGATGACCCGCAGTCGCACTTTATCTGCTGAAGATCGAGAAAATATTAGCATAATTAGCCGCAGCGGAGAATACTTGCTCGCTCTGATTAATAACGTTTTAGATTTGTCCAAAATAGAAGCGGGACGCACTACGCTAAATTCTCAAAAATTCGACCTTTATCGCTTGCTGTGCGAAGTGGAAGATATGTTTCAATTAAAAGCCGAGGACAAGCATTTGCAATTAGTTTTCGATCGTGCGGACAGTGTTCCGCAATACATCGCCACCGACGAGTTAAAGTTGCGCCAAGTTTTAATCAATCTGCTCAATAATGCTCTAAAATTTACTGAGAATGGGGGCGTTGCCGTGAGAGTCAGCTTGAAGGAAACAGGGGAAGAAGTCGAAGGGGGCAACCGGGCAGTAAACTCCCAGATGCTAGCAGGTAATAGTTTGAATAGTTGCAATGCGATCGAATCGGAGGGGGAAGGTTTTACAGCTTTAACTGATGGTTTAGATCCGGCGCGTTCCTGCTGGATTCATTTTGAAGTAGCAGATACCGGCGCGGGGATTGCTAGGGGCGAATTGGACAATCTTTTTGAGGCTTTTGTGCAAACGCAAACGGGTCGAGAATCGCAAGAAGGAACTGGATTAGGATTGTCCATCAGCCGCAAGTTTGTCGAATTAATGGGTGGTAAAATGAGCGTTATTTCGGAAGTGGGAAAAGGTACGACTTTTAAGTTTGATATTCAAGCGAGCGAGGTTGCTAGTGCTGGCATTGAAAGCAAAAAAACGACTCGCCATCCGATCGCTCTTGCGCCAGATCGACCTTCCTATCGTATTTTGATAGTAGACGACAAACCCATCAACCGCCAATTGTTATTTAAAATCCTCAATCCTCTCGGTTTTGAATTGCAAGAAGCAAGTAACGGTCAAGAAGCTATTAAGATTTGGAACAGTTGGGAACCGCATTTAATATGGATGGATATGAGAATGCCAGTCATGGACGGCTGCGAAGCAACGAAACAGATTAAAGGCACTATCAAAGGTCAAGCTACTGCGGTTATTGCTTTGACTGCTAGCGTTTTGGAAGAAGAACGGGCTGTGATTTTGTCAGCGGGCTGCGACGGTTTTATGCGCAAACCTTTCCGGGAAGCCGATATTTTTGATGCGATGCACAAACATATTGGAGTGCGCTATATTTATGAAGACTCTAGTCCAGCTAATTTGCTAGCGATCGAGTGTACAAAGCAAGCCGAAATAACAGCGGCGGATTTCACGTTACTGCCGGATTTGCTGGTAGGGAATTTACGTCAGGGAATACTCAATGTCGATATGGATTTAATCGAAGGTTCGATCGAACAAATTAGATTAAAGGATGAGGTATTGGGAGGTGCAATCGCTAACTGTATATATAATTTTGAGTACGACAAAGTTTTGAACTTAATTTCTCAAACACCATCACATGAATAACGACCTCAATACAACCCGCGGAAATATTTTAGTAGTAGACGATACGCCAGCTAATTTGCGGCTGCTGGCGGGAATTTTGAACGGTAAGGGATACAAAGTTCGCCCGGTTCCCAGCGGCGAATTAGCACTTTCAGCGGCGCGGGGAATGCCTCCAGATTTGATTTTGCTGGATATTATGATGCCAGAAATGGACGGGTATGAAGTTTGCAAGCAAATCAAAGCAGACCCTCGAACTCGCGACATTCCAGTAATTTTTATCAGCGCAATTGATGACGTGCTGGATAAGGTAAAAGCTTTTAATATCGGTGGCGTGGACTACATCACCAAACCGTTTCAAATGGAAGAAGTGCTAGCGAGGGTAGAAACTCATTTAGCAATGTGCAATCTCCAAAACAAGCTCAGACAAAAAAATGAGGAACTAACAGTAGCCTTAGGACAATTGCAAGAAACTCAAAATCAGTTAGTGCAATCGGAAAAAATGGCAGCCTTGGGTCAATTGATTGCCGGCATCGCTCACGAAATCAATACGCCGCTGGGGGCGATCCGATCGTCGATCGGAAATATTACTAATTTTTTGGAAACCAACATCGAAACGTTGCCGGCTTTTTTCAAAGAACTTTCCGTCGAACGCCAGTCAGATTTTTAAGTCTCATGCAAAAATCAAGCCAACAAACAAACTCTTTAACTACTAGAGAAAAGCGCGAGTTTAAAAAAGCGATGAGGCAGCAATTAGAGCAGGAAGGAATTGATAATGCTGATAGCATGGCCAGCATTTTAGTAAATATCGGTTTGCTAGAAAACTTGCAACAATTCTTGCCGATGCTGCAAGACCCGGATAGTGAAAAAATTATCAAAACAGCTTACGAATTTGCTAGCATTCAGAAAAGTGCCAGGACGATCGCTACCGCTACCGAGCGCGCGGCTAAAGTTGTATTTGCTCTCAAAAATTACGCACGTTACGATGCAACAGGAGAAAAAGTACAAGTGAATATTCCCGAGGGAATTGAAACTGTATTGACTCTTTATTACAACCAACTAAAACAGGGTGTTGAAACGATCAAAAATTATCAACCCCAATTGCCTGCTGTACCCTGCTATCCAGACGAACTCAATCAAGTTTGGACTAATTTAATTCACAATGCCCTGCAGGCAATGGAAAATCAAGGAACCTTGAGAATTGATGCCAAACAGCAAGATAAATGGGTAAGGGTAAGCATCACCGACAGCGGGCAGGGGATTTCTCCAGAGATTTTGCCGAGAATTTTTGAGCCATTTTTTACGACTAAGCCTCAGGGAGAAGGCAGCGGTTTGGGATTGGATATTGTCAAAAAAATAATTGAAAAACATCAGGGTACAATTGATGTGGAGTCAATGCCCGCTAAAACTACATTTACTGTGTCTCTGCCGATTGATACCGCACATTAGGGCTATCCTGGCGATCTGTTTTCTTGTCTTCCAGCACCCGAAGTGCTGGGGTCGAGTAATTTTATACCGTTTTTTAAAGAAAAATTCAACTGCAGGCAAGCTCCAAAGCGCAGTCATCCTCGATCGAGGGTCGATCGAATCTAAAATCTCAAATCTAAAATGGAATTGCCCTGCGATGACTGCCAGACAAAACGAGGAAACTAGCCATGCTTAAACCAGCAATTTTGTGCGTTGATGATGAAGTAGCGGTATTGGAGAGTCTGGAAATAGAGCTGCGACAAGCATTTAACGAAAATTATTTTTATGAATTTGCTGAAAGTGCTGCCGAAGCACT
>JAAUPF010000089.1 GCA_012034575.1 Richelia sp. CSU_2_1
TTGTAGGGCTCGCTTGCCCCCGCGATCGCCCGATCAGATAAGGGTAGGGCAGCGGGGGGCACTACCCCCTACAAATTTTGCGAATCATTTAGAATCGCTATATAAAGGCGGTGAATAACCAGGGCTTAGTATTAGTATGAGAGCAGGTATTACCAATTACCCATTACCAATTACCCATTACCAATTACCTTAAACTCTACCTAAGTTAGCAATTCCAAGCACAATTCGCGGAAATTATCGCCCCGCTGCTCGAAGTTTTGGTATCGATCGAAACTGGCGCAAGCTGGAGAAAGCAGCACTACTTTAGCGTGATTCTGTTTCCCTAATTCTGCCGCCCTCGGCACGGCTCTTTCCATTGTTTCCACTATTTCCCAAGCATGGTAATTAGCTTGTTTCAGTCGATCGGCAAAAAGTTCCGCCGCATCTCCGATGAGCAAAACTGCCGCTGCTTTGGCTTTAATTGTCTCGATCCAAGCGCGATCGTCTCCTTCTTTTGCCTCGCCTCCCGCAATTAAAATTGCTGGCGCACTTACCGATGCTAATCCGACTTGCGCGGCATCGTAATTAGTAGCTTTGCTGTCGTTAATAAAATCGATTCCTTCCCAAGTACAGATGTGTTCGAGGCGGTGGGGAACTCCGGGGAATTTAGCGATCGCACGGGCGATCGCGCTTTTATCTATCCCTGCCAAACAAGCTGCTGCTACCGCCATTAACAAATTTTGCAAGTTGTGTTCTCCCACCATCCGCAAAGAATCAGCAGGCAGAATTTTATCGTTTTGAAATATTACCCAGCCATTCTCAATATATGCTCCCAAAGCGCGATCGCCCAACAGTTCTCCTTCACCTTTAACACTCGTCCAACACGCCTCAGGCCAACTGTCAAGTCCTTTTTCTCGCAAATAAGGATCGTCGCCGTTGATTATTTGCAATTGAGAATTTTTCAGCAACTGTGCTTTAATGTTGTAGTAATTTTCTAAAGTTTTGTGGCGGCTGAGATGATCTGGGGTAAAAGTCGTCCAAATGCCAATTCGCGGCGCTACAGAGGGCGATGATTCTATCTGATAGCTGCTGATTTCTGCGATTACCCAATCTGGTTGTTTTTCGGCTAAAGCTAATTCGCACACAGCGTAGCCGATGTTGCCGCCAGCGGGTGCGTAAAGTCCGGCTTCTGCAAAATTGCAGCAATTAAAGCCGTCGTCGTAGTCTTGCCGTTAGTGCCGGTAATTCCCACCCAAGGAGATTTGAGGTAACGCCATGCGAGTTCCATTTCTCCTATGGTTTCAATTCCTAATTCTCTTGCTTGCTTTAATGCTGGAATGTCCCAGGAAACCCCCGGACTTACTACTATTAATTCTATGGATTCTACAGGTGCAAAAGATTTGCCTAATTCTACTGCAATTCCTTCGCGAGCGAGTTCTTGTTGCTGTGCTAGCAGGTTTGGGGAAGATGAGCGATCGCTCAACGTTACTTCCCATCCTTCGCGTTTTAGCAGTCTGGCAGCGGCAATTCCCGATTTTCCTAATCCAATGATGTGAGCGATCGGCATATATTCTGTAATGGATCGAATTTCCCTGGTTTCGATCAGTTTATCAGAAAACATTGCAAAGGGTGCAATATTTCAGTTTCACTACCACCTAACACCTACTTCCTTCTTCCAGTAGCCTTTATTTTTCCAAGCGCACCGCATACCACTGCAAAAACTTGCCAGGTCCGACATCTAATTCGCAATAGGTATTTAGCAAATATTTAGCTCGATCGTCCGCTGAAGACAATCTTCGCACGTCCGCCGGCAAATCTTCCTCGCCTTCAAGCAAAACTTGTTTCAGCTTTTCTAACATTTCGGCCGCTGTCAAAAATTGCTCCGGTTGGTTGGTTTCTAACACTACAAAGGTGTCTTCGTCGTACAGTGACATAGTTTCAGTTGACAGTTGATAGTTGATAGTTGATAGTTGACAGTTGACAGCAAACAGGTTGATAGTTGATAGTTAACAGCTTGCACTCTCGCCGATGGTTGGGTTGATAGTTGACGGTTGACAGTAAGATTTTTCAGGGGGGATTGAAATTGAGTCGGTTCAATCATCCGCCCCTGCTGTGCGGGGATGCTTTACTCAAAACCCTTGGTAAAGTTTCGTACAGATAAATGCTCAAACTACAAACTATTAATTATAATTGCTAAGCCCCGGCTCGATCGTGCTAGAATTTAAAAAGCTCGAAATTCCCATCGGATTACCGTTATTAATTTAGTTTTCACGCGAATTATCACCGAACTGTAACCGATCCGAACCAGCAGATCCGCGCAAATTTGTCAAGTACGAGTGCGCCGATTGTCAAAAGCCGATCGCCAAAAACCGATCGCCAGCCAAATTGTCAAGAAATATTCGATCGATCCTTAACTAATTATAACGGACACTATACATTCCATGATTGCATCATCCACTTCAACCCCAACAGCGCGCAAGCCCTCCAAAGCAGAAGGTCTCAAAGAACGGAGCAACTATTTGCGAGAACCCGTAGCAACCGAATTGCTGCAAGACACAACTCACTTTACCGAAGAAGGAATTCAAATCCTCAAATTCCACGGTTCCTACCAGCAAGACAACCGCGACAATCGAGTCAAAGGACAAGAAAAAGACTATCAATTCATGCTGCGCACACGCAACCCCGGCGGTTTCGTTCCCCCGCAGCTATACCTCACCTTAGACAAGCTATCCGAAGAATACGGCAACCACACCCTCCGCGTCACCACGCGCCAAGGTTTCCAACTGCACGGCGTGCTGAAAAAAAATCTTAAAGAAGTGTTTTCCTCAATTATTAAAAATATGGGGTCAACATTAGGGGCTTGCGGCGATTTGAACCGCAATGTTATGGCACCGCCCGCACCTTACAAAAACCGTCCGGAATACCAGTACGCACTGCAATACGCTAACAATGTTGCCGATTTGCTGACGCCGCAAACCGGTGCTTATTATGAGATTTGGCTGGACGGAGAAAAAGCTATTTCTGCTGAAGAAGATCCCGCCGTGAAGGCAGCAAGACAGGGCAACGGTAACGGCACAATTTTCCACGACAATGAAGAACCGATTTACGGCGAGCATTATATGCCGCGCAAATTCAAATGTTCCGTTACCGTACCGGGAGACAATTCAGTTGACTTGTATTCTCAGGACTTGAGTTTGGTAGTAATTACCGATAGCAATGGAGAATTGCAGGGATTTAATGTGTTTGCCGGCGGCGGATTGGGACGCACTCACAATAAAGAAGAAACTTTTGCTCGCGTCGCCGATGAAATTTGCTACGTTGCTAAAGAAGATGTTTACGATTTAGTCAAAGCAATTGTAGCAACACAAAGAGATTGCGGCGATCGCACCGACAGGCGGCACGCGCGGCTGAAGTACCTGATTAACGACAAAGGCGTAGAGTGGTTCCAAGACAAAGTAGCAGAATATTTTGGCAAGCCGTTAGAAGCGTTCAAACCGCTGCCCGAGTGGAAGTATTTCGACTTCTTAGGCTGGCACGAACAAGGAGACGGCAAGCTGTTTTGCGGCATTTCCATCGAAAACGGCCGGATTAAAGATGAAGGTTCCTTCCAGCTAAAAACGGCATTGCGGGAAATCGTGCAGCAATACAACTTGCCGATGCTGGCGACACCGCACCAAAACCTGCTGATTTACGACATTGCAGCGGAATTAAAGCCAAAAATTCAGGCAATACTTGACAGGTGTGGCATTCAGTCAGAAAGTGCGATCGATCCTTTAGTACGGTATGCGATGGCTTGTCCGGCTATGCCGACTTGCGGGCTGGCGATTACTGAGTCAGAACGAGTAATTCCCAGCATTTTAGAGCGAATTCGAGCGATTTTAGTCAAAGTTGGCTTAGAAAACGAGCATTTTGTCGTGCGGATGACAGGTTGCCCCAACGGATGCGCGCGCCCGTACATGGCAGAATTGGGTTTTGTCGGCAGTCAATCAGAATCCTACCAGATTTGGCTGGGCGGTTCCGCAGATCAAACGCGACTGGCAAAACCGATCGAGCAAAAACTGCACGTCAACGATTTTGAAGCATTTTTAGAGCCAATTTTTGTTTATTTCAAACAAAAGCGGCAAGCGAGCGAAAGTTTTGGGGACTTTTGCGATCGGGTTGGGTTAGAATCTATCCGTCAATTTGTAACCAATCACAAATCCACCGATTCGATGATAACTGAAATTAATGAGTTAGATGTTGCCTCCAGTAACGAGGACGGCGACGATAAAGCCCCTGCTAGCGGTGGCAAAGTCCGCCGCCGAATCAGCGTCCGCGATGAAATCTATAACGAGCTCAAAGAAGAAGCTGCACGTCAAGGCAAACCGATTACTCAGTTAGCCACAGAAGCAATTTCAACTTATTTGAAGAAAATTAAGGAGGCAGAATAAGCGGATTTTCCTTTTTCCTTTTTAGCTTGCATCAGATAAGTCTCAGACAAAAATAATATAAGGGCAGAGCATTTGCATAAAAAAACTTGGATTTATTCAATAATTCCGGTTGTAAATGCTGTGCCTTTATTGTTGACAGTTGGGAATTGGGAATTGGGAATTGGTAATTGGCCAAGCGAAGCGGAGGGAATTGGTAATTGGTAATTCTCCCTCTTCCTTCTTCCTTCTTCCTTCTCTCTGCGCCCTCTGCGTTCTCTGCGGTAAAAAATTTCATGCCTCAATTACAAAGATTAGCAATTACTGCTTCTCAAATTTGCGATCGCCGCATTAATTTAACCTCAGAACAACAGCATTATTTACACCGAGTATTGCGATTGGATCGGGGCGATCGATTTATCGCGATGGACGGCTGCGGGCATTGGTGGATTGCCGTTTTAGAAGCGCGGGAAAACGGGTTATTTGCTTCAATAACAGAGGAGATTGCTGTTAATAGGGAGCTGCCCGTCAAGGTGGTTTTGATAGCCGCATTGCCCAAAGGAAACGGGTTTGATGAGGTTGTGAGACAGGCGGTGGAGTTGGGTGTGACAAGTATTTTGCCGATCGCGAGCGATCGCACTTTGCTGAAGCCGAGTTCCCAAAAGGTCGATCGGTGGAACAGGATTGCTGCGGAGGCGGCGGAACAGTCGGAACGTCAATTTGTACCGTCGGTTTTGGAGCCTGTTGCTTTTGATTTGGTGCTGAAAGATTGCATTTACAAACATCGATTTATTTGCGTTGCTCGCGGGGAAAATCGGCATTTGCGGGACTGTTTGGCTGGTTTAGAACCCCTCCAGCAAGAATGCGATCCCCCCCAGCCCCCCTTAGGAAGGGGGGAGCAAGAATCCCCCTTGGTAAGGGGAGAGTTGGAATTGGGGGAATTATCGATCGCGATTGCTATTGGGCCCGAAGGTGGGTGGACTGATGGTGAGGTGAAAAGGGCGATCGAATTTGGTTTTGAACCTGTTTCTTTGGGTAGTAGAATTTTAAGGGCGGTGACTGCGCCGATCGTAGCGTTATCATTAATTGGGGCGGCATTTGAAAAGCGCTAATTCCCAAAGAATCGGTTTCGCGTTAATAAAATTAATAGGTAATTGGGTTTGATGGCAATAAAAATAAATTTACGAATCAGTCGATCGCTCTTGTTGTCGATCGCTCTTATGTTAATTTTAGCTACAGCGTCAGTTTTTGCAAAATCAGATCGCTCTGTTATAGCCCAACAAATTAATTGCGATCGCCCGCAGGGAGATGTGCAAGTTAGAGCTTGCATTCGGTTGAGATATGAAGCTTCAGACAAACGGCTGAATGAGGTTTACAAAAAACTGGTGGTTGCTTTGAGCGGCGAAGAGAAAGCATTACTTGTGGATGCACAATTAGGGTGGATTAAATTAAGAGATAAAACCTGCGAATTTGAAGTTTATAGAAATCGCGGCGGTACGGGTTATCAAGGTTTTCTCAATGAATGTTTGGATCGGATGACTCAACAGCGCACTGCGGAATTAGAAAAGTATTTAAATAAGTAGAGTTTTCTTTAGAAGCGATCTCAATCCGCCCAGGCTATTCGGATCTAGGCTGGTTTGACGACTTTATGTAAAGTTTTGTAATAAAATCGAGATTTTGCATAAATCTGGCGGAATCGGGTTGAAACCAACCGATACATATATATAGAGGCTTTTGGGTATAGCTGTTGCGGTTTATTAATGAGCATTTGCAACAACTATTTCGCTGACAACAAAGAGGAAAAATTATGAACGGCCGATCGATTGTTAATATTGCAATGGGCTTAATTATTCTGGGTTCTAGCGCTGCGCCAGTATTGGCAGGGTTAAAACCGGGAAGTGAAGTAACACCAGATATAATAGCTCAACAAGGTTCTATTTGCAATGGTTCAACTACCATAGAGATTAACAGGTGCCTGCGCTTAAACTACGAAGCTGCAGATCGACGGCTGAATAAAGTTTACCAACAAGTGATATCTCAATTGAACAGGAAAGAGCGATCGAACTTAGTTAAAGTACAGCGTCAATGGATTAAGACGCGAGACAGACAGTGCAATCGTGAAGTTGCAATCAATCGCGGCGGTACGGGTTATAGCGGTTTTCTCAATCAATGTTTAGAAAGAAAGACCAGACAGCGCACTGCTGAATTGGAAAATATGTTATAAAAGGTACGATCGGAAATTGTCTCGCCTTCGATCGACTAGCATAATAAAAACAATTTGTAGTGCGGACTTAAGTCTGCTAAGATGTTGCGGACTGAAGTTCGTACTACGAACGAACTAATATGATTGCGTTCGAGGAGAATAATTCATGAAAATCCGATCGTTCCTCACCATCGCCACCATCACAGCGATCGCAGGAACCAATCTAACATCTGTAACGGCTGAAATGCCACAAAATCGAGGGCAACTGCTGGCCAATTCTCAGCTATCTCAAACACAAATAGATCGACTTAAGTCTCTCGAAACTAAAGTTGCTGTTCCTACCTACGTTCCCGCCGGATTTCAAGTGGCCGGCCTTCAAATTCAACCTTGCCCTTCAGGAGTTCGCCGTTTTTGCCCTAACTACGTAATTATCTATCGAAACTCCAATAACTCTTGCTTTGCTATTGAATCCACAGGCGGCGGTATTGGTGATATGCCATCGGATAATTTAGAAAAAAGCTATCCCGTCAACAACTCAATATTGGGTAAAAGTGCAGTCTTAAAATACCGTAAAAACCCGCAACGTTCTGGCCCTACTTTAACAGGAAATTGGAGCGGTCAAGGTCCGTTTTACAGATTTACGGGTGCGGGTTCTCGTTTTTTCTTAAATAATGTGTCTACAGAATTATCTAATTGTAGCGACATTAGTCCTCAAGAAGCTGTTCGGGTTTGGGAATCTTTGCGATACTTGCCCTAAAGTTCGATCGTAAAATTAGAACTTGTACAACTGAGACTTTTTCAAACTATTTGTGGGCTTGGTGCGCAGTGCGCACCCTACAAATTGAGCTTCTGCGTAAGTTCGGAAAATGCCATTTTTTGAGATTATAATTTTTGAATTTTACTGCTTTGAATAATTCGATCGACTGTCAAATCTAATTCCGGAAAAGTTGGAGAAATAATGCGATCGATCCCTCTAAATCCTTGAACTTGATAATTCCCTGCTACCAAGCGGTAAACAAAAACAGTAGGAACTTTCGGATTGCCCAAATAAGACCTAGATGCGATCGCCAAATAATCTACAATCCAGTATTCAAAAATACCGAGTCGTTGGTATTCATCTAACTTATCGACATAATCATCTTCCCAATTTGTTGATACCACCTCGATCGCTAACTGAATCGGTTCGGTTAAAGCGCCGTAAGCTAATACATTGCTGTTCCACGAAGATTCACTTACTACTCCAACATCGGGATTTCTACCTTGTTCTTGTCCCGCTGAATTTACGGTTCTAACTTTTATATCTTTATCAACTATATAACCCAGTTCCAAACGTTCGTTCTCTCCATCCAGAGACTTGACCAAATACCGCGCTACATTTTTGTGCGCTCTAGTTGCATCCACCTCAATAATTTCTCCGTTTACAAGTTCATAGATTCCGCAACCATCAGGGTATCGATCGAGAAACTCCTCAAAAGAAAGTTTAACTGTTGTTTGCACCATAACTCAAACTTTTTGCTATTTAGATCTTAATTATAATCCCATTAACTCTATCTGCGTTCATCCCCGTTCATCCGCTGACCTCTGCGGTTAAAAATCCCAAACTTATTAACCAGTGGCGGAATCAAGCAAACATCAGCCAAGATAGAAACAACGCCATTCCCCCAACCGCCATGATAGACACCAATCAAATAGCCGCCGCCCTAGAAGCCCGAGAATACAAACAAGCAGCCCAACTAATCAAACAATTTCAAAAAGAATCCCCCGAAAATCCGTGGGTACAATACTACATCGGTCGCTATTACGAACTCACCAATAACCTCGACAAAGCTGCAACAACCTACAAACAAATTCTCCGCGACATCACCAACCCCAAAATCGCTTCCCAAGCCCGCCAAGGAATTCAGCGGATTGAAACCGCACAGCAAAACCTCCGCGAACAAGCCATCGAAAGCGCCAAAAACGACCCCAGCAGCCAAGAACCCGGACTTTTGATTCTGGAAGCTGTCAGCCCCGAAGACAAACCAGCAGCCATCCAAAATATCAGCAGAATCTTCAAAACCGATATTTATACTACTCGGATGCAAATCCAAAGTCGCGGCTGGAGACTTTACAAAACCGGCCCGATTGCCGAACTCCGCGTTTACGGCCGAGAACTGATCGGCGCTGGAGTTCCCGTATTTTGGGCAACATTAGCCGACATTCAAAAAATCCAAATATTTCAAGTGCAATATTTCCAGTCTGTTTCTTCCCCAGCCGTTGTTTGCAAAGATAGGCTCGATCGACTAGGATCGATCGAGTTTAGCTGGTCGGAAGTTACCCAACAAGTGGAAGGTTTGTTGCCGATTTTTATCGACATTATGGACTACTCGCCCAACCGCAGAAATGAGGAATTTCGCCACAAGGAAATTACCCAAGATTACGCTCAAGTCTGCGATTTACATCTGCCCAGCCGCAACTGCATTTTGCGAATTTGCGACCAAAATTACGAATTTCAACAAGGCTTTGACTTCACCAAATCTTCCGAAGCTATCCCAGCTTCACCCACCGGGAAAAACAAAAAAGCTAGACGCCCAAATTCCCCACAAGTTCCTCAAAGTACCACCAGAATTAACTGGAATAACTTGCTGGAAATGCTGGACGAACAACTCGATGTTACTGTTTGGTCGGAATTTACACCTTTTGCCGAAACAGTCCTCGATTATACCCATATGTTAAGCAAGATTGACTCTCATATAGAGGTCGATCGCAAATCTGAAACTCCTTGGGACCCTGCTTTTCAGCTATACAGCGGATTAGCTTTTATGAGAAATCGAGGTAATAGTTGACAGTTGACAGTTGACAGTTGACAGTTGATAGTTGACAGTTGACTGTTTTCCCAATCCCCCAACCTTCAATCCCCCAATCTTCCAATCCCTCAATCTAAAATCTAAAATCCAAAATCTCCCCCTCTTCCTTCTTCCTTCTTCCTTCTTCCTTCTTCCTTTTGTAGTAATGGAACAATATTTAGCAGCAACTGAAATTGTCGATCGCCACCATCCCGCGATTGTAGAAATAGCACAAAAGATAGCAGCAAAACACGAAACATTAAGTGCGATCGCCCGAGCTTGTTTTGAGTGGGTTCGAGATGAAATTCGCCACAGTTCCGATTATCAGATGAATCCCGTAACCTGTCGCGCCTCCGATGTACTGAAACACAAAACAGGTTATTGTTTTGCCAAAAGTCATTTGTTAGCAGCCTTGCTGCGCGCTAACAACATTCCGGCAGGTTTTTGCTACCAAAGATTGAGTATTGATGACAAAGGTGCACCTTACTCTCTGCACGGTTTCAATGCTGTTTACTTGCCCGAAATAGGTTGGTATCGTGTTGATGCGAGGGGCAACCGCAAAGATATTAACGCTCAATTTACACCGCCGATCGAGCAATTAGCTTTTAAAATTCAGTTTCCTGAAGAAGCAGATTTTAAAACTATTTTATCAGAACCGCTGCCCATAGTTGTAGGGGCTCTACAAACTTGCAACAAATGGGATGAAATGCTACTCAACCTGCCAGATATTGCTCTCGAATCGACGGGGGAATACGGCTTAGAAATTTGTCTTTAGTTTCAATTATCTTACCGTCGATCGCTTTTGCCATTAGATCGAATGCGATGCCAAAAGAAGCGATCGATCGCACCAAACTTGTTATTATTGCTATTAGCGCTGCCAAAGAGAGTCTAAACTATGTTTGCCCTCATCTCACCTGAAAAAATTCAATTGCCTCCGGGATCTGTAGTGCGGTTGCCTGCGACTTGGCAAGAATATCAAAGTTTGTACTCGCGCCGGGGAGACGGTTCGATCCCGCGCATTAAGTATCGCAATGGAGAAGTGTTGCTGATGTCGCCATTACCGGTACACGGAAAAGATGCCAACTTAATTGCTGACATTGTAAAAGCCCTTTTAGATTCGGATGGGCGAGAATACGATGCCTTTACACCTGTAACCATGACCTTGCCAGAAGAAAGTGGCATTGAACCAGACTATTGCTTTTACATTAACAACTGGCAAGCGGTGTGTGGCAAAAAGCGGATTGATTGGCAAAACGATCCGCCACCGGATTTAGTCATTGAAATTGATGTCACCAGTTATTCCGATGTGCAAGATTATCTTCCTTACCGGGTTCCTGAAATATGGTTATTTAAGAAACAGCAATTATTAATTTATCGCCTGCAGGGTGCAAAATATCAACTTCAAACCCAAAGTTTCTATTTTCCCAATTTCGATTTAATTAGTACGATCGCTCGCTGTCTGGAAATTGCTTACGATCGCAATACCAGCGCTGCCATCCGGGATTTGAAGCAACAACTAGGTGAATTACCAAAATAAATGCTGCGATCGCTTTGCTAAAGCTCGCGATCGCAGCATTTTGTTCTAGCTAATTACCGATTTCTTACTTGGTTTTCACCTGACGGGCCATTTCCCGGAAACCGTTCATGCTCGGGCCGGGGAGGCGGCGGTTTGCTGTTGGTGTCGGAGCTAAATAATTAGGAGCAAAAGTAACAACCCCATCGGCGGTCGCGGGTACTTTGCCATTAGTTGAAGCTGCCGGTACTTTGGCCGGTGTCGGAGCTGGAGCTGGAGCGCTAGCCGCTTCTTTCTTAGATTTTTTCGCTGTTTCCAATTTAGTTTTCTTAGCAGGTTCGGTCTTTGCATTTGCAGGCGCAGCAGCTACAGCAGGAGCAGCAACAGGCTCAGCTTTCGCTGGCGCAACTTTTGCAGGCTCTTTCGCCGGCGAAGCATCCAAATCTAGAAAATATTCTGACTTTTTGAAACCAAACAGCCCGCCTAAAAAGCCAAAAATGCCACCAAATAAGTTTTTGATAAAACCGAACATTAGACTTACTCCTTTTGTTGTTTTTTGTTGTTTTACAGAAATATTTACTAGCTTCCCAACAAAGCCAGATTACGAGTCAAGGCAACCTTTGTCTACATTTATTCATCAAAATTTACATTTTGCTATGCCTGAGCTGCCTTGTAGGAGCAAATTTTAGGTATAAATTACCAGCCATGCTTTGCACTTATTTACAAGTATCTCAGAATTTGTTACCGATCGCCACTAATTGCCGATCGCGCCCGATCCGATTCGGCATCTGTCCCACTTAGGGTGAAACTCTTGAGGCGACTGGGCTAAGCTGTAATCGGCAAGCTATTGTTAAGCAAAATGAACACTTCGATCGAGCGCAATCCAGTCGTTTTAATTCACGGTATTTGGGACACGAGCACAATTTTTCATAAAATGTCCGCCTACCTCACGCAACGGGGATGGTCAGTACACAGCCTCGACCTCACGCCCAACGACGGCAGCCTCGAACTCGATTTACTAGCCAAGCAGCTAGCAGAATACATCCGCGAAAGCTTTGAGCCAGAACAGCCTATAGACTTAGTGGGCTACAGCATGGGAGGCATTGTCAGCCGCTACTACGTGCAGCGTTTGGGAGGAATCGACCGGGTGCAGCGATTTATTACGCTTTCTTCGCCTCACCGCGGCACTCTCACCGCCTACAGTTTGCCCTTACCGGGATACCTAGATATGCGTCCCGACAGCCGCTTGCTGCGCGATTTAAATCAGGATGTGACTGTGCTCAAACGCATAAATTTTACCTCAATGTGGACGCCGTTTGACGTGATGATCGTGCCGGCAAACAGTTCCCAAATGCCCGTAGGTCGAGAAATTAAACTCAACGTTTTGCTGCACCGCCAAATGGTAACGGACGATCGCAGTCTCAACGCATTAGCGAAAGAACTAGAATCTCCTATTTTACCGAAAAACTGGGTTTAAAGCCTCCCCCGATCGCGGGGTACAGGATATCGCCCAAAAGCTTGCTGGCTCTTCATTCTTCCCTCTTCCCTCTTCCCTCTTCCTTCTTCCTTTTGACTTCTGACTTCTGACAATTGAAAACTCTCAACTCTCAATTCTCAACTGGTAACTCAAAACTCAAAACTCAAAACTCAAAACTCCTAGTTCTTTCTTCTTCCCTCTTCCCTCTTCCTTCTTCCTTCTTCATGAGGGAGGCAGGGCGATAACCGATTCAGTATTAATTCTGGCAGTGTAGGCGACTTGTGCGCCTTGTATCCCTTTTAAATCTTCAACTCGCTTGTGAATTTCTGAAACCCCGATCGATTTTAATGCAGTTAAAAATTCTCGATCGTCATAAACTTCTTCTGAAAACGAAACTTCATCACTTTTAGAAAGGTTTTGAATGCGGGCGGCTTTATTGACTGTAGATCCAAAATAGTCGATCGAATTATTGAGATTTACCAGCAAAGCCGTACCTCGGTGAATGCCAATTCTAACTTGAATCCACTCTGCTTGTTGTCGGGTTGAGTTGTACTCCCTGAAACTAGCCACAGCAGCCGCGGCGCCTGAATTGCTTGTTCGTTGCTGATAAAAGAAGCCATGACAGCATCGCCGATGGTTTTAATTACTTTACCGCCAAAGTTCTCGATCGACTCAAAAAATATTTCAAAATGGTCGCGCACAATATTGTAAGCTTTAGTATCTCCCAGGGTTTCGTACATTCTGGTAGAACCGGTGATATCGGTAAACATAATAGTAATCGCCCGAATCTTAACTCGCTCCCTTTCCGAAATTACTCGATCGCCGAACAAACGCTTGTAATCCGGGTAGTGCAGCAGTTGAATTCCTGACAGCCGCAAGGGAAGTTGTTCCAAGGTCAGTTCATCGGGCAATTCATCCGAATGCAAAATCAGCCCTGACAAATTGTGTTCGGTATTAGTTAGTTCTATCTTCACTTTTCCCGGACGTACAACCAGCTCTTTTTTATCAAAATTTTTGCCTGCTAACTGCTTGAGTTTAATTTCTTGTACGCTCTCTGTTGCGGCACCTTCAACTTTTAAAATCCCTTTCGCTAAAGTCAGGGGACAGCAGTAGCGGTATCGACCTTTTTCTAAAGAAACTATCTCGGATTCGGTGCAGTACAGAGGCGTCATCAGTTGCAGTTTGTTTTGGAGTACCGGAGGGGGAGAACAGACGGGCCGCAGTTGCGGGTCTTCGATTTCTTTGTTCAGGGAAAAAGTAACTTCGACGCGATCGAGCAAATCAATTTTAAACTCGCGCTCGCACATCGGGCAAAAAGACATTTCTGATGTATCTGCCAAATCCTTGAATTCGTCTGCAATCATATTACAGTGAGGGCAGTGGATGTCCCAGTGCAAATCGAATACGCCGGCTTTTACTCCGTGCAGAAATTCCGCAGTAATTCTTTTAACGTTCTTGACTAAATCGCCTGCTACATAATAAGGATTAATCCTCAATCTCTGCAAAACATGAGAACCCTTTAACCAATTTTCGATTCGATCGAGAGTACCGCCACTCGCACCAGGACGTTTTTTTAGTTGTGCTATCTTTTCCTCAAGAAGTTCGATTTTCATAGAAGAAGGCAGAAGGCAGAAGAAAGAAGGAAGAAGGAAGAATCTACAGACAGCAAGCTTTATACCTACCTCCATCTTACGTTTAATTAGGTGGACTTACTTAGCTTGCTGTTGCACATCCGGTAGGTAAACCCACCGAAATTTTGTTATTTTACTTGCTAGTTGAGTTTGTTTGGGTCTGGCATTTTTACGGCTTTAGAGCTATGCAGTTGTTTCCGTTATCTATATAAATCTTAACAAATTAACCTGTTGGCTGCTATATTTATTTTGGTAGAGCGATCGCCCTGCCAATTGTCTTAACGAACAGCTCGATCGACGAGGGATATTTCTATCTGCAGCAAGATCCTAAATAGCGAATAGTATGAACTTATTTAGATATTATTCTTCTTCTGTCAACCTAACAACAAACAAAAAAAAGAGGGCGTTTCCCTCTTTTAATTACAGTAACTGAGACATTACTCGATCGCGGCCGGAGGTAATTCTTCCTCAGAGATTGCTGCCGGTATTTCTTCCGGTATATCCTCTTCCATTGCCGAGGGTATATCTTCGAGTATTTCCTCGGGAATTCCCTCAGCCTCAGCAGATTCTACAGGAATTTCCATTGCTGCTTTAGCTTGCTTTTGAGCCAGCATTTTTTCCCGGAACTTAGCAGCCATTTCCTCAGCTTTTTCGTATACCAAATCGCGATTTTTTACCATCGCGCCCGGTTCCGGTTCTAGCTGCTTGGTAGAAAGAGAAATTCGACCTCTCTCAGCGTCCAAGTCAATGATCATCACTTTCACTTCGTCGTTGACATTGAACACGCTGTGGGGCGTATCGATGTGATCGTGCGAAATTTCTGAGATGTGCAGCAAGCCGCTGACACCGCCGATGTCGATGAAAGCACCGTAAGGCTTGATACCGCGAACTGTACCGATGACCACTTCCCCGACTTCGAGGCGGTTCATCTTCCGTTCGACCAAAGCGCGGCGGTGGCTCAACACTAGCCGGTTGCGGTCTTCGTCTACCTCTAAGAATTTCAAGGGTAATTCTTCGGCAACTAATTCTTCCTTCGGTTTGCGGGTGCTGATGTGGGAACCGGGGATAAAGCCCCGCAAGCCTTCAATTCTTACCAGCGCGCCGCCGCGGTTGGTGGCAAATACTTGCGATCGGACTGTAGCATCTTCTGCTTGCAGTTGGCGCACTCTTTCCCAGGCCCGCATATATTCTATGCGTCGGATCGACAGAGTTAATTGCCCGTCTTCATTTTCATCGGTGAGGATGAAAAATTCTCTGGTTTCGTTTGATTGCAATACCTCTTCAGGGCTTTCCACTCGATTGATCGACATTTCCTGAATCGGAATGTACGCGGCGGTTTTAGCACCGATATCAATCAGAGCGCCCCTCGGTTCTATACTAAAAACTGTACCCGCTACTACATCGCCCGGGCTAAAGTGATAGTCATATTTATCAAGTAGGGCTGCAAAATCCTCGTGAGTAAAGCCTATTTCTTTGACTGTGGTTTTCAGATTGACCATGCGAATAATTTCCTAGGATTTCTCTCCTTCGTATTTTTTGTTGTTGGCGGCGGATGTTGCAGACTTTAGTTAAAAAGCGGTTAACTTTTTGCTAAATCTTTGACGCAAGTCAGTTTTTGCTAACTTTTGTTTGGTGCAACCCCATACCTGCTGTTGCTATTGCTTTTGGACTAAGCTCTGCGTTAAAACATTTCATGCTAACTTTCAGAGTCAAGTAGACTATTATAACTTACTCCGATACTGCTGGGAAATTAATTTGGGCTAGTTCAACTTGACCCGGAGGAGAGAGAGGAGAGAGATGCTAGAGATCGTGCCCCCAGCATCAGCCGCCAGTGGCGCAGGGTGCGGGTGTTTCGAGATCGCCCGCTGTTTCAGGTTCTGACACAGGTTCTGACACAGGTTCTGACACATCAGAGGGGTCTAGCGACAGATTTGCTTGACCTTCTGCTTCTTTGGGGGGGTTCTGAAGGTGATTTAAAGTATCTACAAAATCTCGAATCCCTCGAAACTGGCGGTATACAGAGGCGAAGCGGACGTAAGCTACTTCGCTCAGGGGTCGCAGCCGCTGCAGTACCAATTCCCCAATTTCCGAACTGGGGATTTCTCGGAGCGATCGACCCTGGAGTTCTGCTTCAATTTCTTCTGCTAGGGTTTCCAATTGTCCCGGTGACAAACCCGTTTTTTCGCAGGCTCTGATCAGTCCCCTGACTAATTTTGACCTGTCAAAGGACTCGCGCTTCCCGTCCCGCTTGATCACCGCTACCGGCACAAACTCTATGCGTTCGTAGGTGGTGAAGCGGTGCAGGCAGTTCAAACATTCGCGCCGCCGCCGGATGCTTTGACCGGATTCGGCTGAGCGCGATTCGAGAACGCGGCTGTTAGTGTGCTGGCAGGAGGGACAGTGCATGATTGCTGATGTTAACAAGCGTTTCAAGCAAATTGCAATTCATCCGACCGATCGCAGACCGATCGGATTGATTGCGGGACTGGAAAATTGACTCAGCACGGAAGGATGAGAATAATCTAGCTGAAAATAATCTAGCTGAAAATAATCTAAAGAGCTTTGAAGGTAGAAGGGTACAAAAAAATAAAAATTACCCCTTCTACCTTCTACCAGCCGCTGCGGTAATTATTTGCCAATCCGGGGGGGTTCTCGGAAGGCGATCGCAAAAAACAGTACGCCTAAGGCTAAAGCCAAAATCAAAATGTAAGCAACACTTTCCATGTTAAATTTTTCCTATGTTCCCTTTCTGTATTATTTTATCCCATATAGTTGCTTTCTTAATTCACATATCTTGGGGAAAACTGCAATTTGTTAGTATTGCGCTCCTCAAAACTTAGGAATTTTCGATCGCGTGTCGATCGGTATTATTGCTTAATTGATTCGCCGAGCGCAAAAAACCCGGTTTTGTGAAAAAACCGGGTTGTTGGGGATCGGGAAACTTTGCAGTTGCCCGATCGTCGGGAATCGAATCTAGATAGATTCTTCTCTTCTGGTAGTCAAGTCGCCCAACTTTTGGAACAAACCGAACTCGACTTGCTCTTCCAAATCCGGATCGATACCAGCAAACACGTCGCGGAAGATCGTCCGAGAACCGTGCCAAATATGACCGAAGAAGAACAGCAAAGCAAAGCAAGCGTGTCCGAAAGTGAACCAACCGCGAGTAGAGGTGCGGAACACACCGTCAGAACCTAAAGTTTCGCGATCGAACTCAAACACTTCGCCCTTTTGAGCTGCGCGAGCAAACTTTTTAACATCCAGGGGATTCTTAAATGTTTGACCGTTCAGTTCGCCACCGTAGAAACTGACAGTTACTCCGCTTTGTTCAAAGCTGTATTTCGATTCAGCGCGACGGAAAGGAATGTCAGCACGGACAACTCCATCTTTATCCGTCAAAATCACTGGGAAAGTTTCAAAGAAGTTCGGGAGGCGGCGCACCGAAAGCACCCGACCGTCGCTGTCTGTAAATACTGGATGGCCCAACCAACCTTTAGCAATACCGTCACCGTTGACCATCGGGCCGGAACGGAACAAACCGCCTTTCGCCGGAGAGTTGCCCACGTAATCGTAGAAGGCCAATTTTTCGGGAATTTGCTCGTAAGCTTGTTGGAAGCTAGCGCCGGCAGCCAAGCTAGCTTGAGCGCGGCGGTCGATTTCTTGTTGGAAATAGCCGCTGTCCCACTGATAGCGGGTAGGGCCGAAAAGTTCGATCGGAGTCGCAGCACAACCGTACCACATCGTACCCGCAACCACGAAAGCTGCGAAGAATACTGCAGCGATGCTGCTAGAAAGTACAGTTTCGATATTCCCCATCCGCAAAGCTTTGTACAGCCGTTCCGGCGGGCGCACGGTCAAGTGGAACAAACCGGCAATCACGCCGACGACACCCGCAGCAATGTGGTGAGCGACGATACCGCCGGGATTGAACGGGTCAAAGCCTTCAGGGCCCCAAGCCGGAGCCACAGGCTGGACGTGACCGGTCAAACCGTAGGGGTCGGACACCCACATTCCCGGACCGAAGAGTCCCGAAAGGTGAAATGCTCCGAAACCGAAGCACAGCAGGCCGGAGAGGAACAGGTGGATGCCGAACATTTTCGGCAAGTCGAGGGCGGGTTCGCCAGTCCGGGGGTCTCTGAAGAGTTCCAAGTCCCAAAACACCCAGTGCCAAACTGCTGCTAAGAACAGCAAGCCGGACAGGATAATGTGAGCCGCAGCAACGCCTTCAAAAGACCAGAAGCCAGGATCGACATTGGTTTCGCCGGTGAGGCTCCAGCCGCCCCAGGAACCCGTGACGCCCAAGCGAGCCATGAAGGGGAGGACGAACATCCCTTGACGCCACATCGGGTTGAGAACGGGGTCTGTGGGGTCAAAAACTGCTAATTCGTAAAGGGCCATTGAGCCGGCCCAACCTGCCACGAGGGCAGTGTGCATTAAGTGTACAGAAATCAATCGGCCTGGGTCATTTAAGACGACTGTGTGTACGCGATACCAGGGTAATCCCATTGATGGCGCTTCTCCAAGGTGTAAGTGATGATGTCTATTTTGACCGAACGGTCAGATGTTTAATGCCCGACAGGGACCTGCAGGGTTTAAATTCTGCCTTCTGCTTTCTGCCTTCGAGGGTGGAGGCGTAAAAATGAAAGTTATCTAAAGAAGTGTATCGATAGTTAGAGCCGATTGCAATATGCTGGCATTACATTAGTTGGGGATTGCCGGTTTGACATCGGGCTGCGATCGTCCCGAGGCGGTCTATAACTTGTTCGGCATCGATGAACCTGCTGAGAACGACGTTACCGATATTTTTGGCTCCATCGCTGCTATCTTCGGGGGCTGTGGGTTTTACTTCTACCATGATTACGGCTTCTTCTACGCGGTAGAGCCACATTTTTCATCTTTATCCCAGAGACAGAGGTCGAGTTTTTGGATGTCGGGGGCGCGCCTCCAGGCGGATTGATTCCACTCGCCGCCGACTCCCCAGACGCGGCCGACGATCCAGCCGTCGGATAAGAAGAAGTATTTCACTTGCTGTGTACGCTTGTTGGTATTTTTTTGTCTAAGATAGCGCAAAACAGTCAGGGGATTAATTATTGAACCGCGAATCCGCTTTTTTATTATCTGTCTTCCAAATTTGCTGGTAATCTGCATATTGATTTTAGATTAGCTTATTACCCCGCCTCCCAATCTTCAATTTGTAAACCTTGTACTCTGCTAAACTCCCTGACATTATGAGTGACCAGGATTAAATTATTTGCCAAAGCAAAAGAGCTATTACTCATCAAAAACTCCCATCATATCGTCATCCATTTTATCAGAAATCCCCAAGCCATCATCAAAATCCCGATCCGCACAACTCCCAGACAGATTTATTAATCCTGAAGAATGCAGCATATTATTTTGTATGAAAAACGCCTTCAAGCCCGCTTCATCACCAATATCGAGCATCTCTTTTAACTCATCCAAATCGATTAACCCATCGCGAAAAGCACTTAAGACTAAATCTTTCAGAATCTTTCGGGACAAATCCCCCCATTTATCCTCAAGTTTATCTACTAACGTATCAGGTAAATTAACTGCGATCTGCATATCTTAAAACCCCCCTCGCTCTTCATTCATATTTTAGTTCCTCAAACCACATCCCACAACATCGCCCTAATATCCACGTCCAAAGATTTAATATCCCGATCGCTTGCTGCATATAGTATTTAAGTAGAATGTGGGTATCTAGTAAGAGCTTCATGACAGGGAATCCCAAGTTACGAGGTTAGATGTTGGCTCGACGATATCTCCGATAATTTTGCCACTATTTTTAGCAGATCCGAAGGCCGATCGTGTACTTTTTTGGATGGGGGAGATAATGGCAATAGGTCGATCGTTTTGGGCGATCGTCACGGGTTCGCCTGTTTGTATTGCTTGGGTAAGTAGGGCCTGGATGGTTTTGGGAAGGTCGGAAAGGGCGATTTGTGTCATGATGTTGATGGGGTTGGTGTCAGTTGACAAAATACCTAAATTTACCTAGATTTAAAGTAGCAAATTATGCGTAAAACGGTCGATCGATAAAAAACACGAGCTCCGATCAATAACCCTCTGCCCCCATCTCTCAAATCAAATTATTCAATGTAAAATCTAAAATCTAAAATCTAAAATCCCATGACCGCACAAACTTCAATACAATTTCAAGACAGTTTCGATGTCATCGTAGTCGGTGCCGGACACTCCGGCTGCGAAGCCGCCCTCGCTACTTCTCGCCTCGGGTGCCGCACTCTTTTACTCACCCTCAATCTCGATAAAATTGCGTGGCAACCTTGCAATCCCGCCGTCGGCGGTCCGGCTAAAACTCAACTCACAAATGAAGTAGACGCATTGGGCGGCGAAATTGGCAAAATGGCCGATCGCACTTACTTGCAAAAGCGGATTCTCAACGCTTCCCGCGGTCCCGCGGTCTGGGCTTTAAGAGCTCAAACCGACAAGCGCGAATACGCTGCGGTAATGAAAAATATTGTCGAAAATCAAACTAATTTAACCGTCCGCGAAGGCATGGTTACAGATTTGGTTTTGGGCAAAAATGAGGAAATTATCGGTGTCGAAACTTACTTCGGCGTCGCCTTTGAATGCAAAGCAGTTATTCTCACCACAGGCACTTTTTTAGGCGGCACGATTTGGGTTGGGAATAAATCAATGTCTGCCGGACGTGCCGGAGAATTTGCCGCCGTCGGTTTGACGGAAACTCTCAACAGATTGGGCTTTGAAACTGGCAGGTTGAAGACGGGAACTCCGGCAAGGGTTGACAAGCGCACTCTCAATTATACCAACCTCGAACCGCAACCGGGAGATCCGGAATTGCGCTGGTTTAGTTTCGATCCAGAAGTTTGGATCGAACGCGAACAAATGCCCTGTTATCTAACTCGAACTACCGCAGAAACTCACCGTTTAATTCGGGAAAATTTGCACCTTTCTCCAGTTTACGGTGGCTGGGTAGATGCCAAGGGGCCGCGCTACTGTCCGAGTATTGAAGATAAGATTGTCCGCTTTGCCGACAAGGAAAGCCACCAAATTTTTATCGAACCGGAAGGGCGAGATATTCCCGAACTTTACATTCAAGGATTTTCTACCGGTTTGCCCGAAAATTTGCAATTGCAAATGCTGCGGAGTCTTCCCGGTTTGGAAAAGTGCGCGATGCTGCGTCCCGCTTATGCTGTGGAGTACGATTATTTGCCCGCAACTCAATGCTATCCGACGCTGATGACTAAGAAGATTGAAGGGCTGTTTTGCGCCGGACAAATTAACGGCACGACGGGCTACGAAGAGGCGGCAGCGCAGGGAATTGTCGCGGGAATTAATGCGGCGCAATTTGTCAAGCATCGGGAGATGGTAATTTTTCCCCGCGAGCAAAGTTATCTCGGTACTTTGGTTGATGATTTGTGTACGAAAGATTTGCGGGAACCCTATCGAATGCTAACATCGCGATCGGAATATCGGTTATTGTTACGATCGGACAATGCCGACCAAAGGCTGACGCCGCTGGGACGGGAAGTTGGCTTGATTGACGATCGGCGGTGGGAATTATTTCAGCGGAAACAAGCTAATATTGTAGCAGAAAAAGAGCGTTTGTATTCGACGCGAGTTAAGGAACACGATGATGTTGGCAAGGCAATTGTTGCGGATACCAATCAAGCGATTAAAGGTTCTCTGACTCTGGCGGATTTGCTGCGCCGTCCCGGTTTTCATTATGCCAATTTGGAACATTACAATTTAGGCAATTCGGGTCTGGAGTTGGCGGAAAAAGAAGGTGCAGAAATTGACATCAAATATTCCGGTTATTTGCAAAGACAGCAAAATCAAATCGACCAAATAGCGCGCCACGAACACAGACAATTGCCTGCGGATTTGGATTACATGGCAATTGAAACTTTGTCGAAGGAATCGCGGGAAAAGTTGGCTAAAGTTAAGCCGTTAACTATCGGGCAAGCTGCGAGGATTGGCGGGGTAAATCCGGCAGATGTTAATGCTTTGCTGATTTATTTGGAAATACGCAACCGCCAGCAACCGGTTACTGCTGGTAAATAATTGGGTTCGATCGAACGTAGTAAGGACTTCAGTCCTTATCTTAAACTGAAGTTCCTCTCACAATCCCAGAGTTTGCCGATCGAGTTGTGATGCCGTGCACTCACGGAAAAACTCGATCGGAAGCAATTGGGAATGCCGAAGAAGTTATTGAAATGTACTTGGAAGCTTGGGAAGCAGAAGGGGAGTCTATCCCGGAACCCAGGACGCTTCAAGTTGCTTGACGATTTTTTATTTCTTAACCAGTTAGAGCGATCGCACGCACTATTGGTGTTAGGTCCAGCCAAGCGGAGGGTTTGTACCTCAACCCAACCGACAAGATATGCGATCGCCCTTAGCTACGATCGTTCACCCAATATTTTGTTGACGAGCGCATCGGGCAAATTAAGAACCTGAGCGATTTGAGATGGTTCGATACCTTGACTGTGCAATTTGCAAACGACTTCAGCAACATCAATTTCCAGCCGTTCTATCTGAGTTTTGAATTTCGATTCAGTGGGGCGATCGTTGTCGGAATTGTTAGGCAAAAAAGGACAGGGTTTGAGGTTGAGGGTGTGGACGTATTCGACGTATTGAATATAATCTCTACCGAAGTTTGAAGTATTGCTGATATTTCTGCGATCGATCGCAGCTTTGAGATTGCCTTTTTGCATCTCTTCATCCATCACTGCGGAGAGAGTTTTGAGCAGTTTGTAGCCGACTTCTCGGACGTATTTGGTGGTGTAGCGGGTGTCGCGGGCGATCGTTTCGTAGGTTTTGCCATCATACATTCCCTGCAATACCAACTGTTGTAGCGTGTTGAGATGTTTGCCAGTTTTTTCAAATATTAGACCATCGACCAATTTCAGCAATTCGTTATCGTCAGGGACGGCTTGCAACGGGCGATCGTCGTTGGGCTGCATGGCTTAAGTGAAGAAAATATAAAGTTGGGAAACTTCGGGCTTTTTCAGTCTTTTTCGGGCTTTTTTGGTCAAGACATAGATGAGACAGGTAAGGTAGATTTCTTAAATCACCAACACTAAGCAACACGGTATGCCTGACAATTTAGCTTTGCTGGACAAGAACGATGACATATTGAACGGTAGCAGCACCAAGGATCAAGCGGATTGCGGCTGTGGATCGAAAAAAGCCGCGACTCAAGAGACGGTATCAAATTCTCAGAATATCCAGAATATCTTTAGCTTGGGAAGCAACGATACGCTAGAAAGTTCGATCGCGCCAGACTTGTTGAATGGTAACACGGGAAAGGACTTTATTTCCAGTAGTGCTGATGGGGATATCGGGCGATCGAGTTCTCAAGTCCGCAGTGGCTCACTTTCGAGCGATGGTAGTGCATACATTTTAACTGAGCAAAGCGACACATTTACAATTCCCCTTGGCTTGCTCGATACTCTCTTGGGCGGTTTGCGAGGCTTAGGCGGTGCAGATTCGATTACAGGCTCAGAATCCGGGGATATCATCTATGGCGACGAAGGAAATGACAGAATTGAGGGCCGAGGTGGTGAAGATTTGCTGTACGGTGGCTTGGGAAACGATTTTCTCAGTGGCGGTGCGGGCCAAAACGGTCTGCTTGGCGGTCCGGGTGCAGACACCTTGCAGGGTGGTGAAAATGCCGATGGTGTCAACGGAAATGCAGGTGATGACGTAATTTTTGGTGCCGGCGGAGACGACTTTTTGCGGGGTGGTCGCGGTAACGATATTATCAATGGGCAAGATGGCGATGACTTCTTGATTGGCGATTTGGGCAATGACACCCTGACTGGTGGTGCGGGTCAAGATGTGTTTTTTCTGCGCTCTGAGGCGGCTTTAGGCTCTCCTACTTTTGACTTAATTACTGACTTTCAAAGAACGATCGATTTCATCGGACTTAGCACAAATCTTAGGGAATCCGATATTGTTTTGGAGTCGAAGGTGCAGCCTTCCGGTGGTTCTGCTGTGGATATTAAAGTAGCTGCCACAGGGAGCTTGTTAGGTACAGTTTTGGGAGTCACACCAGAGGATTTAAGAGGTCGATTCCGACCTTATGATGTGGAACCCGATCGTCCTGAAGATAAAGTCACTATTGATTTACCAGAAGTAACAAAGCTATCTGACAGCAGATTCCAGATGGAATTTCCGGCGAGTGATGGCAGTAAATATATCACTATTTTTCAAGATGATGCTGACGGACGTTTCGTAGAATCAGTTATCTTTGTACCCAATCGTACAACGGGTGTTCGTGGTAGCACAACACGCTTGAATCGAGATGCTACAAGAGCGGATATTACTCTTGAAGGCTCTAATGAAACTGTGCGAGTTGAGACTCAACAAAGTCAACAAACTGGAACGCCAGATCGAGGTGTTATATCGTGGCTCAAGGATGGTCAGATTATTGACTCTGTAACTTTTCCTGTGCCAACCGAGCCAACTCCAATATCGACTACTCCTGAGCCACCAGTTACTTCTCCTACAGCTACCAATCCAGATTTTGCGAAAGCTTGTGAGTCGCTTAAAAAGTTCTGTGAAGGAGCTAACAAAGTGGGTGGAGTGGTGGATTTTGCTGCTAACGTCGCAATCGTTGGTGGTTTAGCCTTTGCTCCGCTTGAACTTGTTGGATTAGGATTGAAGGGAGTATCGACTGCGTTAAAAGTCGTTAATTACAGTTGTATAGTGCTTACGGGTGATGATAAAGATGTTGCTGACGCAGTAATTCAAGAATTGCTTGGAAAGGGAATTGAGAAAATTGCCAAATCAGGAGAACTTGCAGGAGACTTGGCAGAAGGTACAGGAAAGAAGTTAGATCTAGCTACATCTACTATTGGACTAATTGATTTATTTCAGAAAAAGGAGCCAACAGTCTCTAAAACAGACTTTTTACCTAAGCTCCGAAAGTCTCTGGGGATAGACTTTTGCGATCGACCTGCGACGACTCCTCAACCAGCACCAACTTGTTCAAAAAGATTTATTAGGGGAGAAGTTATTCCTTCAGTTCTCAACTATGAACAAACGGCAGAAGTCAAAGTTAACTACTGCGATCCAAGAAATGAAATAGACAACATACTGGTAGAACTTGATACAAGCAGTGGTAGACAAACCAAAAACATTCCCATTTCCTCTCCGAGTGGTACGGTAAGTTTTAAAATCCGAAACAAGCCAAACTCTTTTGGGGACTGTGAAGACTTTGGTTTTGCAAAAGGACTGCCCGGGTATCTTGTTGTTTCAGGTACAAGCAATGGTCGTGGGTTAGCTCAAATGAGCGATTTGATTGTTAACTTTGGTCTCGCTGGTGGATTAACTCAGGTCGTTACTCAATTCAAGAGTTCCGGTTTGTGTGATGTAGAGTTTGTTTAAGGGCGATATTGAATAAAATTTGTACGGGCGGGTTAACCGATGATTTTTGTTACCCCCCGATAACATTTATAAACCCGCCCTACCCAAGCGATAAGTGCGATCGCTCTTTTGTATGAAAGGGCGATCGTTTTTATAGGAAGAAGGGCGATCGCTTTTAACTCAATACGGTTCACTTAATGTTTTTTGTCATTGCGATCCTAGAGAGAGCAATCGCAGTGCCTGTTTTTCACATCGTTTGATCTTGAGGACAATCTTAAGTGAACCGTATTGGCTTTTAATTACCTATTAGTGAGATTGCTTGGGCGCAATTTCAAACCCTAGTTCAGATACATAAAAACAAACATCAAACTCAGCCAAAAAATTTAACCTGCCTAAAATGAGCGGTATATTTCTTTGTTTCGTCCAAGCAAAAGCCAAGTTAACCGGGGCAAAACTCCTGACTGTCCCTGACAACAACAAAGCCCTAGCCTCGATATTTGCCAGATTTC
>JAAUPF010000090.1 GCA_012034575.1 Richelia sp. CSU_2_1
AATCTACATTTACCCGCAACCAAAAAATGAAATCTTAGTTATATAATACCTCCCGTAAATCCCTCTCCTACTCCCCCTCTGCGCCACGCCAGTTGCTACAACGGAGGGAACCTCCGCAACGCACTGGCTTCTCTGCGCCCTCTGCGGTAAAAAAACACTCAATTTCCCCGCTGCCAAATCTTAATTTCCCCCAACCAACCAGCACTCACAATAGTCCTAGCATCACCACTAATAGCCACAGCAGTAACATAGCCAGAATGCCCGCTCAAACTTCCCCTCAAATCGCTCGATCGCGCGTCCCAAATTCTCACGCTTTTATCCCAACTCCCGCTAACCAAAATACTGCCATCCCGACTGAAAGCCACCGACCAAACTCCATCAGTATGCCCGCCATAACGCCGGATTAACTGACCGCTTGCAGCATTCCACAAACCAACAGTACCGTTACTGTTGCCCGCAGCCAAACTTTTGCCGTCCGGGCTAAAAGCTACTGACAAAACAGATAAATTCTTGCCGCTAACAGTCCGGATTGCTTGACCTGTTGCTAAATTCCACAACCGAATCGAACCGTCCTTGCTACCGCTAGCTAAAGTTTTGCTGTCAGGACTAATTGCTACAGAATTAACCAAGCCCGAATGTCCGGTTAAAGTTCGCACTAGCTGTCCGGTTTGCGCGTTCCAAATTTTAATTGTTTTATCCCAACTCCCGCTAGCTACGAATTGACTGTCGGGACTGAAAACTACTGAAGAAACAGCACCAGAATGTCCGCTCAAAGTGCGAGTAACTGCATTAGTTTCTAAATTCCACAGCTTAACAGTTTTGTCATCGCTGCCGCTAGCTAAAACTTTGCCACCTGCACTCATCGCCAGTGAATTTACTGCTTCCGAATGTCCTTGCAGTGTAGTTTTTAATTGCCCGCCCGGAAAATTCCAAACTGAAATCGTACCGTTGCTATTTCCTGTCGCAAAATAAGTCGCACCGAGGGCAACGGAACTTACTACTTCAGTAGGTGCTTTCAGGGAATTGGTAGCAGCAAAAGCGATCGCACTTGCAGGCGGCCTGCGGGGCGAATTGCTAGCAGGAGTTGGCGAAGTTCGGGCTGCGGGAGATTGGGGAACTGCGGGCAAAGAAACGGTCGATCGCCATTTCCTGAAAGTATCGATTTCTATGCCTGCTGCCACGACTTTATCCGAATTATCCTCCAATCTAACAATGCCGTTAATTGCTACAACTTTTCCCGCACCGTCGAGTACCGGCCCGCCGCTCATCCCCGCCCTGACTAAATTGTTGTATACCAAGGTGTAACCGTTTAAAGGAGTTTGGCGGCCGGTAAATGCGCCTTCAGTAGCGATGAAAATCGGCTGTTGGAGGGAACCGCCCGATCGCGGCCAGCCCGCCACAACAGCCTGTTTTCCCGCAGTTGCGGGGGAAGTTGCCAATTGAGCGAGAGGGTAGTTTTGAGGGCTGCTGAAGGGGACGATCGCTAAATCCGCACCGGGCATTCGCCGCACGAGGCTGTAGTATACGGAGTGAGTTTTGCCGTCGGGAGTGATGATGCGGTAATCGCCGGCTTTATCGACAACGTGCCAGTTGGTGAGGATGTAGTAGGTGTTGCCTTGTTTCTCTAAAATTACTCCCGAACCGCCTTTCGGTCCTTCGATGCGAACGGTAATTTCTCGCGCGATGCTTTTCACTCGATCGGACGTTAATGCGAGGGCAATTTGAGGTGAGGTGAGGGTTTGTAGGGGCGGTGCCCCCGTGCCCGCCCCAAGAGGCGTGAGGGCGATCGAAGCACTCAAAATAGCGGGAATAGTTTTGGTGTAATTCATAGAAGAAGGAAGAAGGCAGAAGGAAGAAGGCAGAAGGAAGAAGGCAGAAGGAAGAAGGAAGAGGGAAGAGGGAAGAATGCTTATACAGTAAGCTATTTGACTATCTAGATTTGGCGTTTAATTAGGGGGACTTACCTATCAATATATCAACTGACGGAGAACTTTTCCGGTTTGTGGCATATTGATGGGGAGGGAAGAGTTTTTGTAAGTGCGATCGCGCATTCAGGAGGAGCGAATGCTATTCATGATTGTTGAAAGATTTAAAGATAATGATATGCTGCCGATTTATCAGCGCGTTCGTGACGAAGGCAGAATGTTTCCCGACGGTCTTAAATACATCGATAGTTGGGTAGAACCAAATTTCAGTAGATGTTTTCAGCATAAAATAAAGAATAAAGATTTAGTAGTAGCTCTCAAATTAGTAGCTGCCAATCAAGAAATGCTGTTAAGTAAGTGGCAAGAAATACATGGTATTTAGAAACTGGGACAAAGAATTAACTGAAGAAAATCTCCGAGAGCAGATAGCCCAAGCAAAGCAAGCATGGAAAACTGCTGAGGCTACAGAGCCGCGTGCCGAATCCGTGCAGTACGATCGAGCGGAAGATTTAATAGTTATCAAACTGAAAAACGGTGCTATTTTCTCTTTTCCTCCGAGGCTGGCACAAGGGTTAGAAAGTGCTTCACCAGAACAACTTGCTGATGTTTGGCTACCGCCTGCAGGTAGCAGCGTGCATTGGGAAAGCTTAGATGTTGATTTTGGCATTACTGAACTTGTTGCAGGTATTTTTGGTACCAGATATTGGATGGCCCAATTAGGCAGAAAGGGAGGAGAAGTAACTTCGAGTGCTAAATCAGCAGCAGCACAGAAAAATGGCAAAAAAGGAGGACGCCCTAAAAAGAATATTTCCCTTACTTAATTCTCGATCTCGCCGCTGACAAAAAGAAAATGCGTCAGGATTGATGATTTTCTTCAAGCTTGTTAGCTTCATCCTGACGCACCCTACAATTAATAATGTTTGCGACAATTTTATGCTAAATCGAACAGCAAGATTTCTGCATCTTCGGTAGCTTCGATCGCCACTTCACTTCGATCGCTAATTGCTGCGCCGTCGCCCTGTGCTAAAGTCAAACCGTCGAGCAAAATCCCACCGCGAGCGACTTGCACCCAAGCGTGGCGGTTCGGCTGCAAAGCATGAACTACCCGCGAGTTTTTATCCAAAACCGCCGCATACAAATCGACATCTTGATGGATTTTTACCGCACCATCTCTCGCATCTCGCGCCGCCACTAAACGGAGTTTTCCGTGCCTTTCTGCTAAAGGAAAATCTTTCTGTTCGTAACTCGGCGGCAATCCATTTGTATCGGGTAAAATCCAGATTTGTAGCAAATGAACCGGGTCAGTTTGCGAGTGATTGAACTCGCTGTGTTGGATGCCAGTACCCGCACTCATCCGCTGCACTTCGCCCGGTTTAATTATTGCGCCGGTTCCCAAACTATCTTTGTGTTCTAACGCACCTTCCAAGACATAGGTAATAATTTCCATATCCCTATGTCCGTGAGTGCCGAAACCTTTACCGGGGCTAATGACATCCTCATTAATCACTCGCAAAGAGCGAAAATTCATATGTTTTGGATCGTAATAGTTGGCGAAGGAAAATGTATGATAACTGTCCAGCCAACCGCGATCTGCGTGTCCTCTTGCTTCACTTTTACGAACTGCAATCATGTTTTCCTCCTAATTTTAGAATATTGATGTTTCAGTAGGGTGCGCAGTGCGCACCTTACCGCTTGATTGGTTTCTCCTAGTTCGTTGCTGCCTTTAAAGTTTGCTGTGAGCGCCGTCGCAAAATGGAGAATTTGCGGTATGCTTGCAGTTGCACAGTGCCACAGTTTTTTTCTCAGTTACTTCAAAAGCTCGGGGTACAAATCCGCTACCTTTATGGGAACCATCACAAAAAGGTTGATTCTGAGCTTGACCGCAGGCGCACCAATAGTATTTTCCTGGTTCAAGTTCCATAACGGCGGGTTTTCGATCGGCAATTACAGGCTCGCTCATTGTGTTCTCCTCGTTGATTGATTTCCGATTCAGAAATTTTTTACCCCACCCCAACCCTCCCCTTACTAGGGTCCGGGAGTAAGAAATTCACAAATGATTTAGGGTTGCTATCTTGCTTTAGCGTGTTTGATTTCTGAGATGTTTCTACTTTAAACCAAGTCAAGCTATGATGGGAAGTACGCACTTAAAAGTGGGATAGTTACCAAAAACATACTATGCAAGTTAAAGAAGGAAGTTTTGAGAGAGCAAATTGTCCGGTAGAAAGAACTCTAGAGGTAATTGGCGGTCGCTGGAAAGTCTTGATATTGCGGGAACTGTTTCAGGGAGTGAAGCGTTTTAACGAGTTGCAACGGGCTGTCAATGGCATTACTCAAAAAATGCTGACGCAACAACTGCGGGAGATGGAATCAAACGGCATCGTGCACCGGGAAATTTACTTGCAAGTGCCGCCGAAAGTTGAATATTCGCTAACTCCTTTGGGCAAAAGTCTCAAACCGATTATTGAAAGTATGCACGAATGGGGAGTGCAGCATATTAATCTAAGTTAATAGCAAAGGTGCGCGGTGCGCACCTTACTGTGGAAAAGAAGCAACCGAAACCCGATCGCGCCCGGTTTTTTTCGCTCGATAAAGAGCCTCATCGGCGATCGCAATTAGCGTTTCCGGCTGCGACATCGGTGCTGGAATGCAGCAAGCTACGCCCAAACTCAGCGTGACATATTCGCTGACAGCAGACTTAGCGTGAACTATCCGCAAATCGCGCACTCGATCGCGAATAAATTCAGCCACGCAAGCAGCACCATTCGCATCAGTATTCGGCAAAACTACCGCAAATTCTTCGCCGCCGTAACGCGCGACTAAATCGGCCGATCGTTTCACAGATTGCTGCAAAACTGCCGCCACTTGCCGCAAACATTCATCCCCCGCTTGATGGCCGTAAGTATCGTTGTAAAGCTTGAAATAATCGATATCGCACATAATTAAAGAAAGTGGCGCTTCCTCCCTCGCCAAACGCCGCCATTCCGTATTCAGATATTCGTTAAACAGGCGGCGGTTTCTCACCTCAGTCAAACTATCGTAAGTTGCCAAATACTGCAAAGCGCGATTCACAGTTTCTAACTGCTGTTTCTGCTGCTGCAACTGGCGGTTGAGGGCAACTAACTGCTGTTCGGCGGCGTGCGATCGCAGCAAATTCCTCACCCTCGCCAGCAGTTCCCTGTCGTCAAAAGGCTTGGAAATATAATCGTCCGCACCCGCATCCAAACATTCGATTCGAGCTTCCATGCCCGATCGCGCTGTCAAAAATATCACCGGAATCGCACTCAACTCCGGCGTATTCCGAATTTCTTTCAGCAAATCCAGACCGTTTTGCCGGGGCATGATTTGGTCGCTCAAAATCAAATTCGGCTGCAAAGTTTTGGCTTTTTCCAAACCTTCAATCCCGTCGCGAGCCACAGCTACGCGATAACGCTCGCTCAATAAAGTTTGCAGGTAAGATAGCAAAAAAGCGTTGTCTTCCACTACCAGCAACAGCGGCAAATCTCGGCTGTCAACTGCTAATTTTTCCTCAGTTACTTTTTCTGCCAAAGTGTTAGCCGATCGAGTTCTGCTGCCAGATGACAGTACCCCGATCTTTCCCATTCCCCACTCTCCCGCGCCCGCTCCCGTCAGCCCTGCCAATTGGGCGATCGCGCTTACCAACTGATTCGCTTCCACCGGCTTGGGTAAATGGCTCTGAAACCCGGCCGCCAGAGCCGAGGCAGAATCCTCCTCCCGCATACCTCCAGTCAGCGCCACCGCCGGCAGCAGTTCCCTGTGTTCGGACATTTCTCGCGCTCTGATGTGCCGGATCAAATCGCAGCCCTCGGCTTCGGGAAATGCCATGTCGCTCACCAACACGTCGGGGCGCGACTGGTCCAACTCGGCCAGAGCTTCGCCAGCGCTAGCCACCGCCGTTACCTTGGCTCCAAAGGCTTCCAGGGCTGTTTTGATAAATTCCCGACTCTCGGCGATGCTTTCCACCACCAGCACTTGCTTTCCGGCTAGGGGCTGGGAAACCGATCCGGGTTTGCTGTTGGCGCGATCGCTCCCAGGGCTGAGATCGATCGAATTTTTGCTGTGGGCGATGGGTAGCTGCACCTCGAAAGTTGTCCCCTCCCCGAGGCCGGGACTTGAGGCCCGCACCCTCCCCCCGTGCAGTTCCACCAACTGCCGCACGATCGACAGCCCCAGCCCGAGACGATTTTGTTCCTTGGTTTTCCAGCCATCTGTCGGGCGGAAATAGTCGAAAATGTGCGGCAGCCATTGGGGTTCGATCCCGCAGCCGCTGTCGCTGACGCGGATCGACACGCCTGACGGGTGGCGTTCTAATTCTACGCGCACTCGTGCCGCCGGCGATTCCGGGGTAAATTTGATGGCGTTGGACAGCAAGTTCCACACTATTTGCTGCAATCTTTCTGCATCTCCCACAATGTAGCTGGCGGCAGGCTCGATCGCGGTTTCGATGGTGATGTTTTTGGCCTGGGCTGCGGGGTTCAGGGTGTCGATCGCGGATTCGATGACTGATGGGAGGTAAACCCGATCGAGATTCAGCCGCACTTTCCCCCGCAGCAGGCGTGAGAGATCGAGGAGATTGTCGATTTGCTGGTTTTGCAATTTGGCGTTGCGTTCGATGATTTCCAAAGCCCGGTTGGTAGTAGCTTCGTTTAATTTCCGCGATCGCGCTAGCTGGACCCAACCCAAAATCGCGCTCAAGGGCGATCGCAGTTCGTGGGAAGCCACGGCGAGAAATTCGTCTTTGGTTCGGTTGGCCTCGATTTGAGCTGCTTCAACGGCTTTGCGAGCGGTGATGTCGAATCCGATCGCCAAATACCTAGTTGGTTTTCCCGGGCCGTCGGATAACGGAACTACTGTTGCGTACACCCAATAATCGCTGCCATCTTTGCGTTGATTTTTAATTTCTCCTTGCCAAATTTCTCCTTTAGCAACAGTCGATCGCATATTTTTGATGAACTCATTAGCGCTGGCGGCGCTGCTATCGGGCGGGCGATCTCTCGATAGGAGAAATTGCCATTTGTTGCCTAACAGTTCGATTTGCGAATATAGGGAAATTTCGCAAACTCGATCGCTGACATAATCGATCGTTCCCCTACCGTTCAATCTCACCACCAGCGCCGATCGGTCGAGCGCTGCTTTAATATCTAAGCACTCTTGCAGCAGCGAGCTTAGTTCTTTGGTCGTAGAAATGTCAGTCGGGCGATCGAGCCTGTGCTGTTGCTCGCAAGCGCTTTTTTCCTCAATCCGCTCTTCGATTTCCATTGCCTGTTTTTTCTCCCCTGACTGCTAACAGATCGGCTGCAAACTATCCAGATATCTATTATCTAGTTTTTTTTGCTCGCGCCGGATCGTGAGGCATTTGATAGCTGTTCATTTTAATCTGAACTTTGCTTGCTACATATCTATTTAAAGTCATACCCTTGTTGATTCTTGGTTTTTGAATCAAAATTTAAATAAAATCTACATATTCCGAAAAGTTTTGTTATTCTGGACCTCTACAGTCACCCTCTGGCGATCGACGGCTACTTTTGTTAAATTCCTCTATCTCAAGAAGAAGGAAGAAGGAAGAAGGAAGAAGGAAGAAGGAAGAAGGAAGAGGGAAGAAGGAAGAGGGAAGAAGGAAGAGGGAAGAGGGAAGAGGGAAGAGGGAAGAAGGAAGAAGAAAGACAGGGAAGAAAGATGGGAGAAGAAAGATGGGAGAAGAAAGATGGAATAACAGGAATGATTTGGGCGATCGAGCATCTCATAACTGCTTTGCCCGGTTTCTTGGAGCGGAGTGCATAAGTTCTATATTTTATTATACCTTGACAACCCTGTAAATTATTTGTAATATGTATGTATTATACTGCTAGCAGACAACCTTGTACCGCTAAGCTAACGCAAAGTTAACCGACTATTAACGTACTCAACCATTAAGACTTTAAGGAGAATTATCAGTGAAGGTAGATGCAGTACGCGCTCGCTTTGAACAAGCAGCGTTTGATTATGACGGCTTAATTCCCCGCCTCATTCCCTACTACCGCGAGCAGCAAGATTTAATATTGCAGTTAATCCCTTTTGGTAGCAATGCTAACATCAAAGTATTGGATTTGGGTGCGGGAACTGGCATACTGTCAGCGCTAATTTTGCAAGCATTTCCTCAAGCAAATGTCACGGCCTTTGACATGGCAGAAAATATGCTAAAAATTTGCCAAACAAATTTGTCTGCTTTTCGAGAACGGCTGACCTTGCAACAGGGAAACTTTGCCGCCGACGATTTCGGTAGCGGTTACGATTTGGTAGTTTCTGGATTGGCAATCCACCACCTCGAAGGCGCGGGGAAACAACAGCTATTTCACAAACTTTTTGCTGCGATGAATTCCGGGGGAATCCTGTTAATTAGAGATATTGTCACCGGCGCTACTCCCAGTCTGACAGAGCAATACGAACAGTTGTGGCGCAAGTACATGAAAGATTGCGGAGAAGACGATGCAACGTACTTTCAAGCTTATCTAGAAGAAGACATTCCCTCCTCGGTTGAAGAACAGACACAATGGCTTGCCGAAGCTGGATTTTCTGAAGTAGGATGTCACTGGCGCTATCTAAATTTTGCTGTTTTTGGAGGAGCCAAGAAATGAGGGATTTTAGATTTTAGATTTTAGATTTTAGAGTGCAGAAAGCGAACCCACCGATCGATCTATGCGGACTCAAGTCCTCACTACAAATATTCGATCGCACTCGCTTTCTCAAAAAGCTTTTACCTGAATAAGAAGATGAACGATCGCCGTTTAATAAAAATCAGCAAATACCTCAGCAAACACTTGAGACACGAGCCCGATCGCATCGGCATTCAACTCGCTCCCGGCGGCTGGGTTCCGGTTAGCGAACTCCTCGACGCGTGCGCCAAAAATCATTTTCCCATTCACCCGATCGAACTCAAAAAAGTAGTTGCAGAAAATGACAAACAGCGCTTTTCCTTTGACGAAACCGGCGCTTTAATTCGCGCCAACCAAGGACACAGTATAGAAATTGACTTGCAGTTAGAACCTGCAATTCCGCCCGAAATTTTGTATCATGGAACAGGAAAGCGGGCGGTAGAGTCTATTCTCAAAGAAGGGATTAAAAAAATGTCGCGACATCACGTTCATTTGTCGATCGACCTTCAGACAGCCCGCAAAGTCGGTGCGAGACACGGCACCCCAGCCATATTAATTGTAGACTCTGCCATCATGCACGCTGAAGGTCATACATTTTATTGTTCGGATAATGGAGTTTGGCTCGTTGATTTTGTCCCCCCAAATTATCTAACAGTTGATAGTTGACAGTTGACAGTTGATAGTTGACAGTTGATAGTTGACAGTTGACAGTTGACAGTTGACAGTTGATAGTTGATAGTTGATAGTTGATAGTTGATAGTTGATAGTGCGAGCGTCCCCGCTCGCGAACAGTTTACCAATTACCAATTACCGATTACCGATTGCCGATTCCCAATTACCGATTCCCAATTACCAATTACCAATTACCAATTACCAATTACCAATTACCAATTACCAATTACCAATTACCAAATCTAAAATCTAAAATTGTCCTATGGATCGCGATAATAACTACAACGATCGAAATAGCCCTCAAAACCGAGGATTGCTGGGTTCGGGTTGGCGGCCGCTGTACAGAAAATTTGACTTGGATTACTTGGTGCATTTAGTCTCTAGCGATCCCGTAGAACTCGCTCAAAAAACCTTAGATGCAGCCAGCGACATTGCCGACGCGATGGGACGCCACCAATATGCTTGGTGGGCAAATATCCTCAATGTATTTTCGGAAAATACGCGCTACGAAATGGATGAATTTTGGGATTACATTACCCCGCAGCCGGTTTACCCAGATTACCGCTACAGGGATGTTTTAAGTATCGAAACCCCCGTCATTCAATTAGTCAGCCGTTCTAGTATTCCCATCGACTACGTTCTCAACAAACTCCAAGAGATTGTAATTTTTAAAGTTCTGGACTTACTCGGAAAGCCGAATACAATTACCCAGTTCTTTATGGAAAGGCATTTTTATTATCCGCCCGATCGATTTACGGGCTGGGAACGCTTGGAAGTTTTGGGTACTGTATATGCTTATTGGGCAGAGGAATGCTGCTGGCTGCAAGTTGACAGCTACGATAGGGGGCGGCGGCGTTACACTCTGATTTGCCAAAATCTTGCGCCGATGGTTAGCAAAGCTACATACAATTTAGCCGTGATTCTTAGCGGGTACAAAAGCCGCGTTGGACAAGTACACAGCCAGTATCCAATTCGCACGTTTACTCCGGAGGTGCAAAATTTTACAGATACAATTCAGCAGGCAATTCTCGATCGCCACCAAGTAGCTGTTTTAGTTAGCGGTGAACCGGGCACCGGCAAGACTGCTTGGACGCAAGCAGTAGCGAAGGAAATTTTAGTGCCTTTGGGTTATGTAATTTTTATTTTGGATCACGATGCTGTCGAAAACTTCGTGCCGCCGAGTTACTTGGAAAGGATTTGCATCATTATCAATGAAGCCGACAACTTGGCTCAAGATCGATCGACCGCCACCGCCCAGCGTACAAACAAGACGGAACACATTCTGAGTTTGCTGGACGGAACTTTGTACCAAAGCGTGATTGATGAAGAAGGTATTCAATTTCAGCAAAAACTCGCAGTTTTGATGACCTGCAATACCACCCAAAGACTAGATCCGGCCATGTTGCGGAAAGGAAGGGTTGATTTTACCTGTGAATTTACGCACAAGTTTGTATGAGTTGCATACCAAACTTCCAACAATTTTGTGCGATCGTACCGAGACACTGTACTCAACTTCTGAAAGCTAACCGAGGAAATTTCTTGATTTTTAAGATTTAAGGAAAAATTTAACTCGCACCCGCAGACAAATTCCGGAAAAAATGATATAAATCAGGGGTGCGATCCTTCAAGAGTTAAAATAAATCTCATCCTAAATCCAATTTAAAACTCCTTTTGATAAAGCTCGAAGCTGGAAATTGGTGATGGCTTCTCAGTCGAATGTATTGTCTCCATTAAACTGCGAAGTCCAACTGCCAGAACTGGAGGCGGACTCCAGTTTTGGCAATCAAACGCTCTCACTTAAGAATAAAAAGGGTTGGAAAACGGGAATAGAGAGATCGAGCAAATTCAGATCTGGCAGAAATGTCAGGCAAGGAATTTTGCTCGCTTTCGCTAAAAAACGGGTGTCATCTGCCAGTAATGCCGGACCAGTATCGATCGCGATTCGATCGCGATCGATCGGACTGCACGAAATTTTGAAAAGCCAGCTAACGTACAAACTTAAAATTACAAACTGGCGGTAACTCGTGCTTGAGTGCCTGCTGAGTGTCAACAGAAATAAATACCCTCATTCAAGCAGCAAGCAAACATTAACCTAGCTTGTCCGGGTTTGTAGGGGTTGTTAGTGAAAATAGACTTTTGACCTCAAATGGCATTTCTTAACCTGACAGATACGGAGGGGATTCCAAACAGTGCAAACTCAGCCAGTTCAGCAAGAAAGTCAGATACTGGGAATGTATGCTGGCGGAAAAACCCTGATTCCCAACCAACTCGCAGATGCAGCAGGGGCACCCGACAACGAACAGCGATTGCGGCAGTACGTAGAACATTCCCCCGATGCTGTGGCAACGATCGACTGCGAAATGCGCTACGTGGCTGTTTCTCGCCGCTGGGAAACAGATTGCGGCGGGGACGGTGGCGAGGTAATCGGTCGATTTCACTGGGAAGTGTTTCCCAAAGTCCCGGAATATTGGCTGCAAAATGCACGGGCTTGTTTAGCTGGAGTTTTAAAATACAGCGAGTTTGTAGAAATGCGCCCGATCGAATCTGTCGCAGATCGTGAATGTTCCGGGCGCTGTGAATGGATAAAATGGGTGATTTATCCTTGGAAAAATTGCTCTGGCGCGATCGGCGGCGCGATCGTTTTTGCAGAGAGAGTAGCTAGCGAAATTGCTATCGAAAATTGCAGCAAATTGCCCTCGGAAATTAAAATCCAACAGTTAGAATTAGCAAATTCACTAGCTAAAACAGCCCTCGATCGGGCAGCAGATACAGTTTTTTGTACCGCTTCAGACGGTCGCATTGACTACGCCAATGCAGCCGCTGTTCGAGTCCTCGGTTACTCGCAATCTGAACTACTGGAATTAACAGTTAGCGACATCGATCCCCATTTGCCTGCTGCCGATTGGGCGGCGCACTGGCAGGAACTCAAACTGGCCGGCAACCTGACTTTTGAATCGAGTTATAAAACCAAAGAAGGCGCGACTTTACCCGTCGAAGTTAAAGTCAGTTATTTAGAGTGCGGCGGTCGCGAATACTGCTGCGCTATCGCCCGAGATATCTGCGATCGCAAAGCAGCAGAATTCGCACTTTTAGAGGCTAAAGAGCAACTGCAAGCTGTTTTAGATGCCGTCCCCGGCTTCGTTTCTTGGGTAAGTTCCGATCTGCGCTACTTGGGAGTCAACAAGCATTTAGCTGCTGCTTACAAATTGGAAGCAGAAACATTTATCGGTCAGAAAGTAGGTTTTTTAGATACCAGCCCTTTATTTAACGATTTAGTTTACGAATTTTTTGCCAGCGACGAAACAACTGTCTCTCAAGAAGTAACAGCCACTATTAAAGAATCAACTAAAACTTATTTGATTGTCGCTCAGAAGTACCAAAAAGGTAGTACGGCAGTGTTTGTCGGATTGGACATTACAGAGCGAAAACAAACTCTTTTAGCTTTGCAAGAATCAGAAGAACGCCTGAGGCAGCAGGCGGCAAAATTGGAGCAAACGCTGTTAGTTTTGCGGCGGACTCAAACTCAATTGATTCAAACTGAAAAAATGTCTTTTTTGGGGCAGTTGATGGCAGGGATAGCTCACGAGATCAACAATCCAGTTAGTTTTATTTCTGGCAATATCAGCCATGCCAGCGGCTACATCCACGACCTGCTGCAATTAGTAGAGCTTTATCAAAAAAATCATCCCAATACAGTAGAAGAAATTCAAGATAAAATAGAACAATTGGATTTGGGATTTATCAAAAAAGATGCGATCGAACTGCTGCGATCGATGCAAGTAGGTTCTGAAAGGATTCGGGATGTCGTGCGATCGCTCCGCTTGTTCTCGCGTCCCGACGAAGCCGAAATGAAGCCAGCAGACATCCACGAAGGCTTGGACAGCACTCTGCTAATCTTGCAAAATCGCCTGCAAGCTAAAGGCGGGCGACCGGGAATTAATTTAATCAAAGAATACGGTAATTTACCCAAGGTAGAGTGCCATGCCGGACAGTTAAATCAAGTGTTCATGCACTTGTTAACCAACGCGATCGACGCTTTAGAAGAGGGCGGAAAAAACTCAGAAAAATGGGGTACAATATCTTTAGATCGATCGAGAGTTCACCCACCGCACCCTCAAATCCGAATTCGCACGGAAGTAGTAGGGGACAGCGAAGTAGCCATCTCGATTAGCGACAACGGCCCCGGCATGACTGAAGAAGTTCTAGCCTGTATTTTTGACCCTTTATTTACTACTAAATCTCCGGGTACGAGCACGGGTTTGGGTTTGTCAATATCCCACCATTTAATCGTAGAAAGACACGGAGGTCAACTTTATTGTTTTTCCCAGCCGGGAACAGGAACCGAACTAATAATTAAAATTGCGATCGATCGGTGTTAGTTGACAGTTGACAGTTGACAGTTGACAGTGCGAGCGTCCCCGCTCGCGAACAGTTTACCAATTACCAATTACCATATTTTATGATAATCGAGTGGCTCAGATTTAAAGTACCTCCTGAAAAATCGGAAGCGTTTATTCAGCGAGATGAGGAAGTTTGGACGGCAGGACTCAAAAGTTTTCCCGGTTTTTTGGGCAAAGAAACTTGGATAGACTCACAACAAAGTGAAGTGCTAATGTTAATTCGGTGGCGATCTAGAGAGGAATGGAAATCAGTTTCGCAAAGCACGATCGACGAATTAGACAGCAAAATGGGTGACTTGCAAATGCAGATCGCGGAAAGTAGAGAATATCAAGTTCGCAAATTTTTTCATTAGTGCGATCTTCTCTCTTTTAACTCAAAACTCAAAACTCCTCGTTCTTTCTTCTTCTTCCACGGATTCAATTATAGCTAAAAAAACAGGTTGGGCTTCACACAAGTAAACCCAACCTATTAATTAACTGAAACTTAAAAGTTTAGCCTTGATTTACCACCGAAGGTTTTAAACTATCTTGCGACTCCGAAGAACTCGCAACCAAGCTTCGATCGATCGCAGGTTCCTTAATCGGTTTCCGGGCTTCAATTAAACTCAGAGCTTTGTTGACACTTTCAGGTAAAATTACCACCAAACTGCTGGAAGGAGCATTATCTAATGCTTTGTTTACAGCGGCTGTTTCGTCAAGCAGCAACTCGTATTCAACCTTAGATTGGTCTGCTATTCCCGCAGCAATTGCCTCTTCAATTCCCTGACAAATTAACTTTGCCACAACACCCGGTTCTCGGCCGCGCCTGTCAACATCTTCTTTGACAATAATTCGATCGAATATCTCGGCCGAAAGTTTGCCCAACGTCACAAAATCTTCATCTCGCCTGTCGCCAGGGGCACCGACTACCCCGATCCGCATTCCCGGCCAATTGAGCACGAAACTGCCCAAAGCCTTGTAGCTGTGGGGATTGTGCGCGTAGTCCAGCAAAGCGTGATAGCTGCCCAAATTAAACAAGTTCATCCTTCCGGGAGTTTGTCCGACCGATGCTTGGAAACTTGACAAAGCAGCTCGAATGTGCTCGATCTTGAATCCTTGGGCAAAAGCAGCCAAGCAAGCTGCTAAAGCATTGGCAATCATAAACGGCGCGCGCCCGCCCATCGTCAGGGGCACGTTCGCCGCCTGCTCGATTCTTAAAGTCCAATCGCCCTTTAAGATTGACAAATAGCCATTTTCGTAAATTGCTGCCAGCCCGCCCGCAGCAGTGTGTCTGGCAACCAATTCATTGTCCGGGTTCATCGAAAAATAGGCAATTTGAGCCTTAACGCGCTGCGCCATTTTCGACACTAGCGGGTCATCCGCATTTAAAACTGCATAGCCTTTGGGTTCCACCGACTCGACGAGGACGCTCTTGAGGTGAGCGAGTTGTTCTACAGTATCGATATCCCCAATGCCCAAGTGGTCGGCGGCGACGTTCAAGACAACGCCGACATCGCATCGATCGAAACCCAAGCCCGATCGTAAAATTCCGCCTCTCGCCGTTTCCAACACTGCCACTTCCACCGTCGGATCGGACAAAATCAATTGAGCGCTTTGCGGTCCGGTATTGTCCCCGCTTTCGACTAAATAATCGCCGATGTAGGTGCCGTCGGTAGTCGTGTAGCCGACGGTTTGACCTGTCTGCTTGACAATGTGAGCCAGCAGGCGAGTGGTGGTAGTCTTGCCATTTGTCCCCGTTACTGCTAGAATCGGCAGCCGACTCGGTTGGTGGGCGGGGAATAGCATATCGAGGACTGCACCGGCGACGTTGCGGGGCAGTCCCTGACTGGGGGCGACGTGCATTCTGAAACCGGGCGCGGCGTTGACTTCGACGATGACGCCGTTGACATCCCGCAGCGGCCGGGAAATATCCTCAGTCACTACATCAATGCCGGCGATGTCCAAACCGATGATTTTGGCAACTCGGGAAAACAGCCAGGTGTTTTCCGGGTGGATTTCGTCAGTTCTATCGACCGCAATTCCCCCCGTGCTCAAGTTGGCGGTGGCGCGCAAAAATACTGTTTTTCCGGCAGGTACGACGGCATCAAGACTGTATCCTTGTTTTTGCAGCAAATCCAAAGACAGCTTATCTATCACGATCCTCGTCAGTACGTTATCGTGTCCGTCTCCGCGCTGCGGGTCGCTGTTTACTTCTTCAACTAGCTGCTCTACTGTAGATTTGCCGTTACCGATGACATGGGCCGGGACTCGTTCGGCAACTGCTACGACTTGACCGTTAACTACCAATACTCTGTGGTCGCGTCCGGTGTAATAGCGCTCAATGATGACGCTTTTGGTTTTTGAGGCTGCACTGGCGAGATCGTAGGCTTCCTCGGCAGCTTCCCAGGAATTGATGTCGATCGTAATTCCCCGTCCGTGATTGCCGTCTAGAGGCTTAATCACGATCGGATAACCGCCCACATCTTCGATCGCGCTGTGCAGTTCGTCGAGGTAGTGAATTACCGTTCCTCGCGGCACAGGCACGCCCGCAGAGCCCAGAATGTTTTTCGTACCTTCCTTATCGCAGGCTAGTTCTACCCCCAAAACCCCCGTGCGATCGCTCAGAGTTGCTTGAATCCGCTTTTGGTGCACCCCGTAACCCAATTGGATCATAAACCTCGCGCTCAACTGCAACCAGGGAATGCCCCGAGTTTCTGCTTCCTTGACGAGGGTTTCCGTACTCGGTCCCAGGGCGGCCGCCGCCGCAAACTCCTTGAGGTCTCTCAAATCTTGAGCCAACTCTGCAGGCGAGTAGGTTCCGGTACTGGCAATGCTTTGGCACAGGCGCACGCCTGCCCTAGCAGCGTAGCGACCTGCTTGTTCGTTTTGATACTCAATTACTACCTGGTAAGTGCCGCGATCGGAAGTCTCGCGGGTGCGGCCGAATCCGACCGGCATTCCTGCCATTTGCTGGAGTTCTAAGGCAACGTGTTCGATGACGTGTCCCATCATCGTGCCTTCTCGGACGCGCTGTAAAAAGCCTCCCTGACAGCCGGGAGAACAGTGATGATCGACCAAGCTGGGTAACACAGCAGTCAATCCTTCGTAGAAGCCCTGAATTTGGGATGTGGTTTTGTCTGCCAAATCCTCCAAATCTAGACGCATGACGACAAGTTTGTGGCGTCGGACGCTCCAGTAGTTAGGGCCGCGCAAGGTCTGGATTTTAAGTATTTTCATGGCAGTCAAAAAAGATTGTGGGTCGCAGAAATGTTATTGGTATTTGGAGCATCTATTCAATTTCAAGCTCGATTGACTAAGAAACTGTTCGCTGAGAACATTTTTGTCCTGAATTTTCAGTTAGGGGTCAGCCAATTTAAAACTTCTGTATTGCTGCCACAGTTATAAGCTGCCAGCAACTGCGAGTCAATCGATTTTAGATTGATTTGACGGCTGCCAAACATCTCATCTGGGCTGTTACATAAGCTCAAATTGTTCTGCCCGCAACTAAAAAATTTTTGATCGACATTCTCTAATCGCTGGTCTGGATGTTCGATCGTTTGTTAGCAACTAATAATTGGTGGCTGGTGACTAATAACTATTATGTTCTTTGTTAGTTAGATGCGTGGCATTCTCAAGACCTGCCCGACTTGCAGCCGCTGACGGTATGGGTTTACCCAGAGGCATATTGTAGCAATCTCCGTGGCAGAGGACGTGCAGCCGCAGGTTGAACATACTCAGGGGTTCTGTAGCTCCTACGTAAGGTTCGTTGGTATAAATCATTTCTCTAGAATCGACAACAGTCACAGTGCCTTTACCGAGAATTTTCATAGTATCGTCTCCCTCAAACAGGGCGCAGGTGTCTTCATCAACACCGATCGCAATGCGATCGGGATGGCAGGCTACGGCCGACAGCAAGCGAGCCATGCGGTTGCGGTTGTGAAAGTGTTGGTCTACGATAATCTCGGGAATAATGTTCAACCCGTTTGCCATGTCTACTAGAGAGCGGTTCGGGGAGGCACCGCTACCGCCGCCGGCAATCATGTGATACCCCATCACCGCAGCCCCAGCACTGGTGCCGGCGAGGGTAATTTTGCCTTCGAGAGTTTCTTTGCGAATTTTCTCCATCACCGGGGTATCTGCCAGCAAGCCGCACAACCGCAGTTGGTCGCCTCCTGTCATGAAGACGCCCGTACAGTCTTCTAAATAATCTTTCCAAACGGGGTTTTCGCCTTGTTCCCGTTCGCGGACATCAACTACTTTGACGGAGGTGACACCCATTTCGTCAAAAATGGTGCGGTAGCGTTGGCCGATGCCTTCAGGATCTCGCGAGGCGCAGGGAATAATCGCCAGCCGAGCGTTTGTACCTCCGGCGCGGTAAAAAAACGTATTCAGAATCTCCCGTCCGTGAACTTTGTCTTCGGCTCCCCCGATTACCATAATCGAGGTTTTCGTGCGCTGGGGAATATCGCGTTCAAGGGCTTGAGATGTCAACTGCTGCATGGTGTGTCTTCCTCTGTTGGGTGTGAACTTAAATTGTGCCGTGCTGTGGGTAAAATAGGGCTTTGCTTTTAAATAATTATTTTCGTGCTAGCTGAGGATCGATCGGGCGATCGCCAGCGCTGGCAGGCATCTGAGCGCGAGTTTGAACAAACCGTTCTCGGAAACTTACTCAAATCTACTATAATAAGTACATTTAACGTTCGCGAACTGCATCTACTTGTATAAATGATCCGCATAAATGAGCGACTCCTTGTTGTCGGCAGGCGTAGCAGAGTGGCATTGCGTTGCCTTACTAATTCCCCTATCCCGATCGCAGTTCATGACAACAGCTCCTGACAACAGATCCTGATAACAGTTAATCTTTGTGCGAATAATCTTTGTACAAAACCGACCTGCCGACAAAGAAATTAAATTTAAAGTTCAAAGATTTTAAGCAATTATTTAAGGATAAAGTAATTGCAGAAAACCGAGCACCCTCCCAAAGTGAAATTAAAGAATTTTAGTAGTAAATCCAGACAGTTGTGAGATTTGAGTGTGAGATTTGAGTGTGAGATTTGACGTTGTTACGCTGTTTCCAGAATTTTTCCAGGCTCCTCTGGAGTCGGGACTGATGGGCAAAGCCTTAGCGAAAAATATTGCTGAGGTGAATTTTGTCAATCCCCGCGATTTTACCACAGACAAGCACCATCGAGTCGATGACGAGCCTTACGGGGGCGGAGTCGGGATGCTGATGAAGCCGGAACCGATTTTTGCTGCGGTGGAATCGCTGCCGATTTTACCCCGGCGGGAGGTGATTTTGCTGACTCCCCAGGGCGAGGTGATGCAGCAGGGGATGTTTCGGGAGTTTGCTGCCGATCGCGATCAGTTAGTGTTAATTTGCGGGCATTACGAGGGCGTGGACGATCGAGTTTTGCATTTAGTGACTCGCGAGGTGTCTTTGGGGGATTTTGTGCTCACCGGGGGCGAAATTCCGGCTTTGGCTTTGATTAACGGAGTTTTGCGGCTGTTGCGGGGAACTGTAGGGAAGGAAGATTCGTTGAAGTTTGAGAGTTTTGAGGACGGACTTTTAGATTACCCGCAGTATACTCGGCCGGCAGATTTTCGCGGGTTGAAGGTGCCGGATGTTTTGCTGTCGGGGAATCACGCAGAAATTGCGCGCTGGCGTCGGGAAAAACAGATTGAAAAAACTCGATCGCGCCGATCGGATTTGTACGATCGATGGTTGGAAGAGAGGTAATACCCAGTGCTGTGGGCGGGTTTTACCAATGATTTTTTCCGAAAATCATCAAGTTGTAAACCCGCTGTACTGATATCAATTTTGGTCAGCTTGTTCTTGTTGAGATTGGGCAATAATAGTTGCTACCTCAGCTACAGGTAGGTCAAAGACTGTAGCAATTTGTTCTGTAGCTAATCCTAGATTAAACATTCTGAGGATGGCAACTTTAGTTTCTCGCTGTTTGGCTTCTGCTTGTAATTGAGCTTGAGCTTGGAATTCGGCTTGTACTTCTTCAAAAATCTCTTGATAAAATCTGGTTTGCTTTAAGTCACTGAGGTTGAACATGGCGGCTATCTCCTCTCTGCTTTTTTGGGGTAACTTGTAGACAATTATAGTTTCCAGTAAGTTGATGAAACTCTCCCTGACGGCAATATCCGATATTTCGGTTTGGGCTTGTCTGGCTAAATCGACAGCCAAATCCGAGGCGGTGTTTTCTGGTTCTATTACCAGTTTAAGCAATTTTATCGGTAAAGAGCCTGTTTCTGGCGTGCTGAGTTCATTTAGGTAAATCCGGGTGATTTTCGGGAGTTCGAGCATTTCCTGGAAGTGGAGGCTGTTTTCTCTTTCTGTTTGGCGATTTGGGTAAATGACTACTAACTGCCAAGGGTGCGGTGGTTGGTATTGTTTGAGATAGATGAATAATTCGGCAAACAGGCGGTAGTACAGGTTCGGGTCGGGTTGGAATTGGACTTCTACAATGTAGAATGGTAGTTGAGAATCTTCGACGATTGGCAGAAACAAACCATCTAAGCGAAAGGCTAATTGTTTGATTTCTTGAGATGTAAATTGGTATCGATCGGTGGCATCGGCGGGTATGCCGAGGAGGGCAAAGAAAACAAAGGGGAATTCTTGGAAGATGTTGTAAAATATGCTGTCGGTTTTCATGGATGATATTGTAGTAGATTTCAGGTTTATTCAGGACACCGCATATTTATATCTTCTGTAGGGACACAGTATTGTCCATTAGTGTCAACTCGGGCGTTAAAGGTACTGATAGACTGTTGTCTCACGATTAAATTTAGATCCCCCCTAGCCCCCCTTAAGAAGGGGGGGACCGGAAGTATTTAAAGTCCCCCTTCCGCTTCCTGCAAAATATTATTCATGGTTGGACTTTGGGAACTAGGTAAACTTGTCTGCACAAACAAAGCACAATTTATGGCAAAATAATAATTACTCATTTGATCGATCGCAATTATCCCAATGACTACTGTTACCCAAGCACAAATTGAACAATATCGCTCGCAACTACAAGAATATCCCGATGCACTGAAAGGCCTTGATGTACTTGCAGAATGTGAAGGCGATTTAGAATATGCCGCCGAAACTATAGCAATTGAGTCAGGAGAATTACAGGACAATTTGAGCGAGGAAGATCCGAATGAACCTAGCTGGTTGGAAAAGTCAACTCAAAAATTGCGTCCTTATATTTGTACCTCAGCCTTTAGAGAATCATTAAGACAGGGTTTTAATGCTGCAATGGCTTTTCTAATGCCTTATGTTGGCATACCAGCATTATTAATATTGATCGTTATTTACATAAATGAAAAGAATCTGGATGAGTTTTGTAAGGATTGCTAAACGCCAATGGCGGTAAAAGCAGCCCAATAATGAGGTTCAACAAAGGGAAATGGCTTGCGGTTCTGTGCGCCCTTCAGAGGAGCATTAACATAGCGCGTGCGATCCTTTAGGGGTAGTCGATCGAAAATTTCGTCGATTTGGGGTTTGAGGTCTTTTAATAAGACTTCCAGCCCCTCTGAGGTCAGATTCCGCAGCCATTGCTGTGCCTCATTGAGGGCAGTAACTGTTGACATAGTTTCTAGGTTTTCATAGAACCGCATTAGTAATAAAGTGCTGGCGATTTGATCCACTTCCCACAGGGTGCTGACTATACTGGGGCTACCAGCCAAAAGAAAGCCAAAAGGTAAGCCAATATATTCATCGCTAGTTTTGGATTCTGTCAATCCTGTTTCGCAGGCGGAGAGGGTGACAAGACGACATTGATTTAGGTCAAGATTCAAGATTTCCAACAGTGTCAAAGGTTCGTTATTTGCCAACTTCAAGGCTGATTTCAAAGGCGAATCAGGCTCAAACTTGGCGTGACAACCGAAATGGGTGCAATTGGCAAAGCTGATTGTCCCGTTGAGAATTGCGTTCTTATTAGCATCATCTTTTGCCCAGAAATCATTAGATTTAAATCGATCGCGGATATTAGCGGCTTGCAGTTCAAGTAAATAGCGATCTTTGGTAGGATTAGCGATCGCAAATAGGTGAGAGAAATTGCGGCGTTGTCGCTGTTTCGCCTGTTGCAGCAGTTGGCAACTGGGGGCATAGCTGACTCCACCTGGGAATAAGTCGAGGAAGCATAATTTTGATTTGGATGCGGATACAGTATTAGCAGAATCCTGTTCGTCGGTGCATCCAGGTTCAAAATCTATTTCGTGGGAGATTGGCAACGCATGAAGAGGGAAAAGATGCAAGAAACGATGGGGAATTAAAATTAGTCGATCGCACTGCTTCGGAATATTCTCTAAAATCCGATCTAGATGCAAAATCTCAGCTAGGTTTTGGAGGCGGGAGGCTAGTTGTTGCTTCCATTGGGGTTTTCTTTCTGGTGGTTTACTCTCTTCGTAGTCTTTCCTATACTCGTCATACCAATTTACCAAGGCTTCAAAGTCTTCTGTTGAAGATTGCCAGATGATGGGTGTTGGGGTTTGCGGGGTGATGATGAAAGTGAAAAATTTGTCACCTGTGATGTACCACTCAAGAATAGCGGTGTTTTCACCTGTCAGAGTTTGAATGTCTTTGTAGGGGATGGGTTCAACTTTTTGAGTTAGGCTAAAATCGCGATCGATCGGTGTAATTTCACAAGCAATCAATTCATCGAGTTGTTCGCGCAATTTGGTGAGATGAATAGAATCGCTGCTAGTTGTTAGACTGTCGATTTGAAAATTGCTTTCTCTCAAGATTATGCCGCCATTACTGTTACAGTTTATCTGTTCGATTTCCAGTCGTCGCTGTTCGGCCTCAATTTCTCGACTGAGGCGCGACAATTCGTTAAGAACAGTTTCGGGGATATTGCCTTTAGGTTTGATGTCACGGTTGGCAAAGAGTTCTACAAGGTTGCGGGCTTTGCTGCGTTCGACGTATTCGATCGCTTCGGTGTAGCGTTGCAGTTGGATGCAAGTTTCTACCATTCCCAGATAAAGTTGATTCCATTCTTCAGCTAATTTCTGTTTGCTTTCATCCCCAGATTGAATCTCGCCCCGTAAAAATTCTACTGTTTCAATCGCTGGGGCATAGGTATCATAAGCGAGTTGCCATTGCTGGTTACTTCGGTAAAGATTACCTAAATTAGATAAAGTCTCTGTATGTCCTTGTGGGAAAGCCTCGCGAGTTCTAATAGTTAAAGCATTGTGATAAAGTGCGATCGCATTTTCGATATTCTCTGCTTTCTCTCCCCTGATTCTGGAATAGTAGGATTCTCCCAGATTATTTTGCGTCATAGCCCAATTTTCGGGAAAGGCATCGGGGGTGTAGATGGTTAATGCCTTGTTGTAAGATGCGATAGCCATTTCGATATTCTCTGCTTTCTCTCCCCTGATTCTGTCACCGTAGGCTGTTGCCAGATTATTTTGCGTGCCTGCCCAATATTCGGGAAAAGCATCGCGGGTGAGGACGGTTAATGCCTTGTTGTAAGATGCGATAGCCAGTTCGATATTCTCAACTTTCTCTCCCATGATTCTGTTACGGTAGGCTTCTCCCAGATTATTTTGCGTCTGGGCCCATTTTTCGGGAAAGGCATCGGGATGGAGACGGTTAATGCCACAGTGTAAGATGCGATCGCAACTTCGATATTCTCTGCTTCTCTCCCTCGATTCTGGAGTAGTAGGCTGCTGCCAGATTATTTTGCGTCATAGCCCAATCTTGAGGAAAAGCATCGCAGGTGTAGACGGATAATGCCTTGTTGTAAGATGCGATCGCCAGTTCGATATTCTGAGCTTTCTCTCCCCTGATTCTCTCACCGTAGGCTGTTGCCAGATTATTTTGCGTCGCTGCCCAATTTTCGCTTCCCGGTTCCGAATTCTTTAAAACTATTTGATAACCAGTAATTGCAATTTCAATATTATTCGCTCTTTTCCCCAGAGGAAATTCACTAATATCAATACTCAAATTTGCAATGTAGGGGAGAATTGACTCAATTGCTTCTGGATGTTCGACAATTAAATTCTGGGTCACTTGCTGTAAAATCTCGGCAAAACGGTCATTGAGGAGATGTTGCCGTTGAGCGAGCATGGAATAAATTACTTTAATATTGAGCTTGCTATCTGCTTCTGCTTGCAATAATTCTCGGATAAAGTTTGCATACTCTTGAGGATTTCCACCTTCAGAGTTATCGCTATCTCCCTCATCATTCATCCCCAATAATTGCCCTAGCTGACTGGCCAAATTCCGTAAAAAATTAGTGTAATTTTCCTCTCCTTCCTCTGCCAGGTTTTCTGCTACTACCTCGCAAAATTGCAGAAACCCCGAATCTACCAATTCTAAGTTAGCCTGTAAAATCTGCGGTTCCTCACCGTTGGGGCAATTCAGGAGTGTCTGAATCAGTTGCAGATAAGCTCGATCGCGGGTTTCATCCATTGTGGGGAGTTGTCAGTAACACCGATGTTTATTTTAACATGATTCGATGAGTGGCCATAAACCCGGTTTTTGCGAGAATATTTGGTGACAGGCGAAGAGATAGGAAAAAACCCGGTTTCTTCGATCGTGCGCGATCGGGCAGAATTTGACAATTGACTATCCAGTTTTTACATCTTTCAAAGAAGACTCGCACCTGTTGATGATACCTATCTTTGACACTGTAGTAAGCTACTAAAATTCCACTGTCTACAATAATTATGGGATGATAAGTCATTGCGGATGATATTGAGGATGCCTTTTCTCCAAATAAGCTGAGATAGCTTTTTTCCGGTTTGCCCGTTCTGATAAATCAGGTGGCGCATCTTCTAAGAGATGTTCAGGATGTCCCCCACGTCTTTCTACAATAGTTTGACGCGGTTGTAAACTCAGCCAGCGATCTTTAACTAAGCGTTTAATCAATTCATCGCTTGTAGTTTTCTCCCTTCCCAAAATTTTTACTAAATAAGCTTCCGTTTCCTTGTCCAATTCTATACTCAGCATGACAACCTCCTATTGTCTATCGTATTATTCTAACGTAAACCCAACCAAAAAACAACGGCTATTGATTTTAATGGATGGGTAGCCAGAAACCGGGTTTTTTCCACCAACTTTATAACAGTACAAAAATCCAGGAAACAACCCGGTTTTTTAGATTCTGCGATCGACCAAAAACCAAATTTTTGAAGGGCATTTTTTGAAGGGCGATCGAAATTAGCGGGCGATCGAATATATCGAGGGACTTTCCATTTCACCAAATTGTTTGAATAGTGGTTAACGCTTGAATTTTAGCGTCGCGGGTGACTAACGGAAGACTCAAATATAAAGCAGTGGCGGCAATAATCCTGTCTGGCATATCAGGAACCGTTGCCCTGTCAATTTGTTGAATAGTTGCCGAGATATTGCGATCCAAAGGTGCTAGCAGAATCCCCACATTTGGATCGTCCGCAGCATTTAAAACTCGTGTCAGCACCTCCCCTGCCAAACGCCCTCGCTCAATTAAGTAAGAAATTTCTACAATTGTAATTGCAGAAAAGTAGATACAATTTCCCTCATTAACCGCTTGCTCTAATGCTGTTAATGCTGCTGCCGACAATCTTGGCAGTTCAAAAATGTACCAAATTAGGGTGTGGGTATCTGCTACGACTGAGGGCATCAAACAATCTCCCTGGGAAAATTCCCCCACATTTCTTGTCTGGCTTGGGCGATGTCTTCTTCCGTAATATCTACTTTTAAGTCAGCACACAATCCTTTGACACTCTTTAGCGGTCGTTTAGTCATGGTTTTTTGTTGCAGAAATTCAGCAAAATCTAAAACTTCTTGCTGTCGCTCTAGTGGCAAAGCCCGCAACTTATCTAAAACTGCTTGCTCTAAATTCATTGTTTATTGTACTCCCTTTGTATTGTATTTGACGGGCTTTGACTCCGCTCTGTTCTATTTTAATTATATACTATTTACCACCGAACTATTAATAACGAAGTCTGGTGAGTCGATCGAATCCCTACAATCCGATTTCTTAGATGGTGCGCGATCGGCCAGAAACCGGGTCTTTGCTACAGACTTTGCCGCAGTGCAAAAATCCAGGAAAAAACCCGGTTTCTTAGATTGTGGCGATCGAATTTAAGGGCGATCGAGGCAGCAATCTGTAAGAGCAAAGTTTGTATTTTGGGATTGGATACACTTTCAAATAAACAT
>JAAUPF010000091.1 GCA_012034575.1 Richelia sp. CSU_2_1
TGGTAATTGGGAATTGGTAATTGGTAATTGGTAATTGGGAATTGGGAATTGGTCAACTGTCAACTGTCAACTGTCAACTATCAACTGTCAACTGTCAACTGTCAACTGTCAACTGTCAACTATCAACTGTCAACTGTGCTTACCATCCAGACTAATTTTGCGAGCAGGTTTCCCACAGGTTCCAAGCGATAATCTATTAGATCTAGAGTTACTTCATTTGCCTCTAATTTCAAAAACCGCCACAACAAACCATTAGTGACGCAACCATATACAGGAATTGGCTCCAATCCCTTCCGTAAATTAAATCGCATTGCTGCAACCATTTCTGCGAGACATTGGCCGTAGCCGCTGGCAATATCTCCTTTTTTGGCTTCAACTAATACGACAGCAGGTGCCGTAGGAATTGAAATAATGGGCGAGCGACATAGCAGGAAATCGACAATTCCATTTAACCCGATGCTGGCATCCACATTGAAGTCCCTTCCTGAAAATAAAGATACTTTTTCGTCTAAGATTTCCCGTACTTCCAAAAGTACCGGATAAATAATTCCTTCTGAACGGGCTTTCTCGCTGGCTGCGGAGACAATGGGGAGACTCCGTTGCAAAAATATTGTTAATATGTCTGACGGGTCGATCGCGGCTAACTCCGGGAAAAATAAACCCTCAACTACAGTTAAGTTAAAGGAGTCGATCGCCTGCTCTAGAGTTTCAAATTGGCTGTAAGACATGGTATTTTATTAAAGTATTCAAGTAATATAGCAATCCTAAAGAGGTTTTGCGTCAGTCGAAAATTACGATTTCAGCGAGAAATAACAAGTGGCAATTGAAGAAAAGACTATTCAAGTAGGAAACCTGCAATGGTTTTATGGCGAAGACAATCCGGTTAACGAAACTGACAAACCGCCCGTACTGCTGCTGCACGGTTTGCCTTCCCAGAGTTTTACTTGGACTGCGATAATGCCGGATTTGGCAGCGCAGGGATTTCGATCGATCGCGCCGGATTGGATCGGTTACGGGCGATCGGCAAAACCGGACAAGCGCGATTTTGCCTACACGCCGGATGCTTTTATCGATGCTTTTTCTGCCTTGATTGAAGCTCTAGAAATTAACCGATTTTATCTCATAGTTCAAGGATTTTTAGCATCCGTCGGGATTCAATACGCTTTGCGAAATTCAGATAAAATTGAGCGTTTAGTTATCATCAACACTCCTATTTCAGCAGAGGCAAAGTTGCCGTGGAAAATGCAGCAGTTGGGACTGCCTTTTGTCGGCGATATGATGACTCAAGATCCGTTATTGGTCGATCGCACCCTCGAAGGCGGCAGTGGCTATCCGATATCCGATGAGGATTTAGATGTTTACCGGCGGCCGTTTTTGAAGAGTTCGGATGTGGGTCGATCGCTCATGAATACTATTCGGAATATTCAACTGCAGCAGTCAATGGCAGAAATAGAAGCGGGCTGGAAAAATTGGACTCATCCAACATTATTGGTGTGGGGTTTAACCGACCCTTGGTTGAGTGTTGAACCCGCTGAAAAATTAGCCGCTTCCCTGGAAAATGCACAGTTAGTTAAACTGGAAAAAGCAGGGCATTATCCCCAAGAACATTGGTCGGAAAAAGTTGGAGAGGCTCTGGTAACTTTTCTGCGCCGAAAAGATGTAAAATGATCGTTTGTACCTAACTCTCGCTGCGGGGCGATCGAGGCAAAGCCTCTGGATTCTGCGTTCCGAGGTAGAGCCTGGGAACGATCGAACTTGGGGCTGTGTTCTGCGACTGCCTGCTGCGAGATATTTCAATTCTAAAATCTCAAATCGATATGACTCGTCCGCGTTCAATTTTTGCCTCAATGATGGCGCTTTTGATGGTATTTCTGGTAAGTTGCAGCAGTGGGACAGTAGCAAAAGTTCCCACTACTTATACAGCAGCCCAGGTGCAGCAAATTCAGCGTTATGTTCCCCCTCTCACAGAATTGCGATCGCGCATGGATAAACTGGAAACATTTATTCAAAAGCGGAAGTGGACTGATATCAGGACTTACATTCACGGGCCTCTCGGAGATTTGCGCGGGGCTATGAAAGATGTTTCTGACAGTCTGTTGCCCAAATCTAAACAGCAAGCGGCCGAATTAACTAAGAGTTTGTTTGCCGATTTGGTTAACCTTGACATCGCTGCTAAAGATGTTGATTATCCGAAAGTTCTCAGCAGTTATCAAAAAGCAGTGAAAGATTTTGATGCTTTCTTGCAGTTAATTCCTCAAGTTTAATCGTTGGGAATCTTGACGTAGGGTGCGCATTGCGCACCTTACTTCTATATCGAAGCTTTCGCTATAAAATCTCAAATCTCAAATCTCAAATTAGCCTTAAGGTGCGCAGTGCGCACCCTACATCTACATCTATATCGAAGCTTTCGCTATAAAATTTAAAATCTCAAATCTCAAATTAGCGTTAAGGTGCGCAGTGCGCACCCTACATATAAAGCAAGTGCGTAAGTTCTGTCTAAAATCTAAAATCTAATGGTTCGTATTGCAGTTATTGGTTGCGGGATTATTGGGGCGTCTATCGCTTTTGAATTAAGTCGGTTTCGAGAATTACAAGTTACTGTTTTTGACAAACAACCTCCGGCCCGAGCTTGTACTGGTGCTGCTCTCGGTGTTTTGATGGGAGTTATCAGCCACAAAACTAAGGGCAGAAATTGGTTTTTGAGGGAAAGGAGTTTGCGGGATTACGAAACTTTGATTCCTGAGTTGGAATCTATTACGGGGCGAAAAATTCCTTTTAACAAACAGGGCATTTTGATGCTTTTTTCTGAGGATGAAGATTTAAATAAGTGGGAAAATTTGGCAGCAGTTCGCGAGTCTCAAGGTTGGAAATTGGAAATGTGGGATGCTCGAAGTGCGGGCGATCGATGTCCTTACTTGTATTTAAATGATAACATTATTGCTGCCGTTTATTCGCCTCAAGACAGGCAAGTAGATCCGACTGCTTTAACTTTAGCTTTGGTTGATGCTGCTGGAAAAAATAAAGTTGATTTTGAGTTTGGGGAAGCGGTTAATATTTGGTGCGAAGCAACTGCTGCGGTGCAGGAAACGCAGGAGGGAGAGCAAGGAAAAGGTAACAATCTAACAGGTTTATGTCGGGTGAAAACCAGTGCGGGCAGTCGAGATTTTGACTGGTTAGTTGTGGCTGCCGGTTTGGGTTCTCCTGCTTTAACTGCATCATTAAATCGGTCGATCGATATTCGTCCGGTGTTAGGACAAGCGGTGCATTTGCGGTTGCCAAATCCTTTGAAAAATACTGATTTTGCTCCAGTAATTACTTGCGATGACGTTCACATCGTACCTTTAGGAAATCGGGAATTTTGGGTGGGAGCGACGGTTGAATTTCCCGAAACTAATGGGGAAATTGTGCCGAATTCTGATATGTTATCTGAGGTAATGGTCAGGGCGATCGCACTTTGTCCGGCTTTAGCGGAAGCTGAAATTGTCAAGCAGTGGTCGGGTTTGCGGCCGCGCCCGGAAGGACGGCCGGCTCCGATTATCGATCGACTTCCAGGTAATAGTAATATACTCATTGCTAGCGGTCACTATCGCAACGGCGTTCTGCTCGCTCCGGCTACGGCTCGATCGATCCGAGAGACGGTCTTACAATAAGATCGATCGGGATTGCTAGCCGAAAAGCTACACAGGCTCTGAAATTAAGAGCGCACCCTACAATATGCAGGCTGCGCTAAATCTTATTAAAGCACTTTTAACTAATACAAAATCCGGGTTAGCTAAAACAACAAGTTTCATCCTCCGGCGGCAATTCAACCCGTCTTTCCAATCAAGTTGTCGATCGCCTCTGCTATCTGCGGCAGCGTTTTAGAACGAACTTTCGCGTGACGTTGCTTTCCTGGCATAATTACCACGTTAGGAGCAGAAGAACAGTGTTTGAGACATCCAGTTCGTTCGATCGTCACGTACTTCTCCCACTGACGATCGCAGATAGTTCGATCTAAAGCCTCGCACAATCCTTTTCCCCCTCGCTTCAAACATCCCGATTTCTGACAAACCAGCACTTTGATTTTGGGTTTGCTTTTCGAGCGTTGCTTCATGCAAGCACGATCGGTATTGACAGGTAATATCTCCGCACTTACTCCATCAGCAATATTGCTCCGAAAGGTTTCACAGCCCGACAGGGTAGCGCCGATTTTCGCAGAGTCAGTTGCTAAAAGCACAGAATTAGAAGGTATTTCCAGGGCTATTGGAGCATCGGACTCCGACAGCGGTACGATCTGAGTTGCCTTGAGTTTAGCTTGACCAGCACGGCCGTACTTGCCCGTACCAGTTACCCGAATAGATGCACCGGGCTGAAGCAATAAAGCTACATTAAAGCGCATTGCTTTAGGAATTTTAATCTGCATTTCTTCCGACAAAACGCTCAAACGCAGATATTTTAATTTCCCATCATCATTCGCAAAACCCAAAAATTGACCTTCCAAACAGAATTCCTTGGGCGAGCAGTTATTAGAATCAGCCACGGTTTTACCTCCTAAGCAATGCGTCTCGCTTCTACAGTTTTCGGCAGTTGTAAGGGTTCTTCCAAACCCGCGATCGACAGTTCCCAGCCATTAGCCAGCGTGAAAATCTTTGCACTATCTACTTGTACTTCTTTGACAACTTCCTCTTCCAAGTCTTTTTTAGCTACATAGACTGTCAGGTGTCCGGCAGTATTTCGGCGGAGCATCACTTTCATTTACTTTCCTCAACAGTTTCAAGTTCTCTTTTACGGCAACCGACAACGTAACCCCGGCTGATGAAATGCACGGCATAGATATAGGCACTTTGTAAATAAGTGCCGATGCTGACGACATAGCCTACATCACCTTTCCTTACCAAAATTTCGCCCACATCCTTACCCGGAAACGTACCGTCATTGCGAATCTGTTTGAGCGATCGCACTTTATCACCCATGTCAAACACGGGCGGGGAATCAATTTCAATTTCATCAGTTAGCATGAGCGTAAGACCTCGCTTGGGGAACTAAACTCAACAATTCTTCAATGGTGAGATTGCGCTTAACCTCAACCGCTTGATGCCGCACTGCTTCTAACACCGATTGAACTTCCTCAGCATCGAGGAAAATTCCTTGCTGTTGCAGCACGCTCAAAACTAGATGTCTGCCCGAATGTTTGCCCACCACAAACCGCCGTTCCCAGCCCACTTCCTCCGGAGCAAAAGGTTCGTAAGTGACTGGATCGTGCAGGATACCGTGGGCGTGAATGCCGGATTCGTGAGCGAAGGCATTTTCGCCCACAATTGCCTTCCAAGGCGGTACCGGACAATTAGATGCTTTAGCAACCAAACGAGAGAGTTCTAACAATTGTTTGGTATCAATTCCTATTTGCACCCCGTAGATGCGTTTCAATGCCATCACCACTTCCTCCAGTGCGGCATTGCCAGCCCTTTCGCCCAATCCGTTGACAGTTGTATTCACTGACAGTGCTCCGGCTTGCAGGCCAGCGAGGGCATTCGCTGTGGCCATTCCCAAATCGTTATGGGTGTGCATCTCGATCGGAATTGTCAGATTGCTGACAAGGTGGCGCACTTTTTTGTAAGTGCCCAGCGGATCGAGCACACCAACGGTATCGCAGAAGCGAAACCGGAACGCACCCCAATCGGCCGCAGCAGCAGCCACATCCAGCAAGAAGGAATCCACAGCCCTGGAAGAATCTTCGCCGCCCACCGATACGCTCAAACCCCGATCGCGCGCAAAGCGAATGGCATCCCGCAGCCTATCGAGCATTACCCGCCACTGCCCGTGAAACTTCGCTGCAATTTGAATTTCCGAAACCGGTACGGAAATATGCACCCGCTGCAAACCGCAGTCGATCGAAGCCTGAATATCTGACAGATTGGCCCGGTTCCAGCCGAGCAGTTTCGCCCTCAATCCTAGGGAAGCGATCGCCCGGATTGATTCAGCTTCTTCTTGTCCCATTGCCGGAATTCCGACTTCTAATTCTTGCACGCCGATCGAGTCTAGAAAAGTGGCGATCGCGATTTTTTCTTCAAGATTGAAGGCAATCCCGGCCGCCTGTTCTCCGTCTCGCAATGTCGTATCGTTAATCTGAATGAGAGGGGTTTTCATTTTGGAAGTTCTCATATTTAATCGACAACTTTGTGACGTGTTTTGGGGAGTTTTGAGTTTTGAGTTTTGAGTTAAAGACAGTTGGGGAGTTTTGAGTTTTGAGTTAAAGACAGTTGGGGAGTTTTGAGTTAAAGACAGTTAAGGAGTTTTGAGTTTTAAGTCAAAGACAATTTTTAATTCAGAGTTAAAAACTCCTTTTCCAACTGTCAACTGTCAACTGTCAACTCTCAACTGTCAACTAATCAAACTTGTGCCTCCAGCCAATCAAAAATTTGAGTCAGTTGTTGAATTGTAATCAATCCATACTGCCAAAGAATCATCGGCAAAGGAGCGGAATCCTGTTCGGGATGGCGCAGCAACACGTTAATTTCTGAAGGTGAAATTGCCATTTCATGCTGCAAAAATTGAATTAATTGCGTGTTGCTGTTCATACTGTTTGCCCTTCTAGGAAATAGGAGTGGATTGATTTAAACCTTCAATTACCAACCCCGCCGCCAACTGAAGGAAGAAGGAAGAAGGAAGAAGGAAGAGGGAAGAAGGAAGAAGGAAGAGGGGGGAGAGTGGGAGAATTCCCAATTACCAATTCTTTATTACCAATTCCCAATTACCTATTACCAATTCCCAACTGTCAACTGTCAACTGTCAACTGTCAACTGTCAACTGTTACCTGTTTAATACCAGGGTGTCATCGGCGAGGAAATGTGTTAAGTGGAAAGCGCGATCTTCGGTTTGCAACAAAATTTGCTCGTAAAGATAGCGAGTGGCGCGATCGCCAATACTCTCTGCCTGCGATGCCTGCCGCCGCAAAAGAGCGATCGCTGCTTGCTCGGCTTCTAAGTTGTTTTCCACCATCTGTCGGGCCGTGAAAACTCCATCGGCTTCTGGTGAAAAGCAGCACAATTCTGCTAGTTTGCCGAAAGTGGCAACCGGAACGCCGCCCAATCCGTTCAATCGTTCGCCAATTTGATGAACGTAACCCTGGACTTGTCCGTAGCTTTCGGCAAAGAATTCATGCAGCGGATAAAACTCCGCACCTTCCACCACAAAATGGTGTTTTTGGTACTGCAAATAAAGAGCTTGAAAAGTAGCAAGCGCCATATTCAAACCTTCACAAACCGGAACAGTAACTTCCTGTCCCAATTCAACTGGATTTGTTTGAACTTGACCGAATTCTTGTACGAGGCTCTGTACCTGTGTCATTAGATGCTCCTTAAGTAAATGCAAGTGAGTCTGATGGATAACTTGAATTGCTTTTTCAACTTCGATCTGAAAAAGACTTTTGGGGAACTTATGCTTTCAGAGATAGGAACTCATTTTTGAGGGTATTAGTCTCAACAATTAGATTAAAGGTAGTGTCAGATTGTTGTTTTACCCTTAGGCTTAGATCCCCCCTAGCCTTGTGGATTTAGGGGGAGCGAGACTCGGCTTGCCAACAACGCTCCAACCAGTTCACCATCTCTTGGCGGGAGGCAACAAATTGTTGCACTACACTGCGCAGCAGCACAGCATCAATGTTGTCCCGGATTTGGACTTGCAGCGAACCATCTTTCGGACACCAACAAGGAATCATTAATTCTTGCAAGCGATTGTAGATTTGCCAGCGATCGATCCGAGATACAGCCACAACATGAATTACAGGGGCGCTGCAATTTTGCTGGCGATCGATCTGGCTGATATCGGGGTTTCCAGGAGAATGGGGTGACATTGGAGTTACCTCGAAAACAGGGTTAAAGAGTTTGATTTTTTAGGTTAATTCAGGCGACAGGTGGTAATTTGTAGATGCTATGTGTTAGGTAGTAAGTGTTAGAAAAAACTTAAAGCCTAAAACCTAAAACCTAAAACCTAAAACCTGAAACCTAAAACCTAGGCCTTGATGTGTAAGTCCTGAATTTGTTGTTCTAACTTTTCAATTCGATCGAGCAATGCCCGTATGGCTACTGCTTCGACATCGGGAACTTGCCCGTGCTCTAAGGGGCAGGTTTCAGTATTTGTGCGGCAAATATTGCGTCCGGGGACTCCCACTGCCGTGCAATGCGACGGTACATCTCGCAGGACGATCGAACCGGCCCCGATGCGAGCGTAGTCTCCAACTTGGATGTTGCCCAACACCTTTGCCCCAGCACCGACAACTACAGAGTGACCGAGAGTCGGATGGCGTTTGCCTAATTCCTTGCCCGTGCCGCCCAGAGTCACGCCCTGATAAATCAAGCAGTAATCGCCCACAATAGCTGTTTCCCCAATCACCACACCCATTCCGTGGTCGATAAATACCCCTGTGCCAATCGTCGCACCGGGATGAATTTCAATCCCCGTGAACAATCGCGTAATATGCGAAATCAGGCGGGGAAAGAAGGCAACGCGACGGCGGTACAGCCAGTGAGCGAAGCGATGGAGGGTAAGAGCGTGGAAACCGGGATAGCAACACAGCACCTCCAACCAGTTATTGGCAGCCGGATCGCGATCGAAGATGACGCGAAAGTCTTCCTTCACCACTTGCCATCCTGCGATTGGTAATAGATTTGATTCCTTTGCGGGATTTAGCTCGGTTTTGACAGCATTTCGATCGGGGTTTTTCCTGAAATGCTCGGTTTGGGGTAGACAGGCTGAGGTAGGAGAGTGCTGCATTGCTTTCAGGTAGAAAACTGTGTTCTGTTCTCCTGCTTATATCAGGCAGCAAAAATGGGGTCGATCGAACCACCCCAATCAGAGTTATTGAATTAATTAGTTATGTACTCAGTCTTAAAACCCCCATCCAGCAAGCAATCAAATTTTTTTGTGGGTCGGGGGACTAGCATTTTTAATAGCAGGCACTGGTATTGATCGCAACAGGAACAAGTATTCGAGCACTCACAGTCAAACCCCCTATTCGCGGGCTTTTGAGGGAATTAACAGCCCGAATAACGTACTGCTGGCTTTGTACTCAAACCAGAGATTTTGTATTCAATATATCTATTTATAGTGTAGTTTTGTTCATTGCGAACAAAGATGAAAAAATTATTACGAGCGTTGCCATTATTTACCGGAAACTGCTAATTTAGATACAGAATTGAATTTCGGACATGAGCTGGGGGATAATTTTCAATATTTGACTCCCAGCTTTTCTCAAAAAGCTTTTCTCAATAAAGCGACTGAAACCCTATCTACACAAGCTTTCGAGCCATGAGATGGAATATTTTTGAGTACAACTTCAGTAGCTCAAAAAAGCACTAAAAAATCCCTTCATCTCTCGATTTCACAAGCATTTGGGCTGAGTACAGAAAATGCTGCTACCCAGTTCGTAAAATACTCGTACCCCCTGCAAAAAATACTCGCACCCCAACCCGAAAAATTTTTTTTACTCCCATTCTGTAAGGGTTTGAAAGCTTGAGTACAAACTAATGAATTCAATAACTCTTACCGGGGCAACTCCAACAGGCAGGGTTTGAGGGACTGCTATAAATCTCATAACGCCACTCACTCAACTCTCCGAACCAAAAAAACAGGTTCTTCTAAATAAAACAGAGATTCAGATTTCTTGGCAGGAGACGCGATGAGAGGACGGCGCAACTACACCACCCTCTCTTAAACGAGTCGAAAAGAAGTCGCTGCACGCAGCATTTACCAGTTCCCAAGGGAACAAATTAGAACTTCTAGCCTGCAATGGCAGGTTGACTGCACCAAGTGACTTCGATCGTTTTCCCGAGTTAGTTATACCCTTGAGGATTCGGCGGTTGAAACCGCTGTTACACAAACGAAGTCCGCCTTCGCGGACTGGAAAATCAAGGGAATATCAATCGTTTTTTCGAGGAATGTAGCAACCGTCTTTCTCACTGGCACTGTCCCCCTAATCTGCCGAAATTCAATGACACCACCTCAGTCATCAGGAGTTCTCTCCCCTCCCACCGAAGCTGTTACAGATATTACGATCGCCAAAAACTCAGTCAAAAAAACCGGCGATAGCTGCGGTTGCAGCAGCAATACCAGTGCAAATGCAGCAAGCAGCTTCGATGAAAGAATGCGCGAACGCATTGCCAAGCACCCTTGCTACAGCGAAGACGCACACCATCATTACGCTAGGATGCACGTTGCAGTAGCACCAGCTTGCAACATTCAATGCAACTACTGCAACCGGAAATATGACTGCGCCAACGAAAGCCGTCCGGGTGTTGTCAGCGAGTTATTAACTCCTGAAGAAGCCGCCCACAAGGCATTGGTAATTGCAGGCAAAATTCCCCAGATGACAGTGTTAGGAATTGCTGGTCCGGGCGACCCGCTAGCAAATCCCGAAAAGACTTTCCGCACATTTGAACTGGTTGCTGACAAAGCACCGGACATTAAGCTTTGCCTGTCTACCAACGGGTTGATGCTGCCGGATCACGTAGAAAAGATTAAAGCACTCAACGTCGATCACGTCACCATTACTATTAATATGGTAGACCCAGAAATCGGCACCAAAATTTATCCTTGGGTGCACTACCGCCGCAAACGCTACAAAGGCTTGCAAGCTGCCCAAATCCTCCACGAACGTCAGATGGAAGGCTTACAAGCACTCAAGGAAGCCGATATTCTCTGCAAAGTCAACTCGGTAATGATTCCGGGGATTAACGACGAACACTTGGTCGAAGTCGATCGAGTAATCCGCGAAAATGGAGCCTTCCTGCACAACATCATGCCGTTAATTTCGGCACCGGAACACGGCACTCACTTCGGTCTTACCGGACAGCGCGGTCCCAATCCCAAGGAACTGAAAAAGCTGCAAGATGAATGCGCTGACAGCAACATGAAAATGATGCGCCACTGCCGCCAATGTCGGGCCGATGCAGTCGGTTTGTTAGGAGAAGATCGCAGCCAAGAATTCACCAAAGACAAGTTCATGGAAATGGATTCGCAGTACGACCTAGAACTGCGGCAGGAAGTGCATCAAGGTATCGAGAAATTCAAAGAAGAAATCAAAACAGCCAAAGCTAAAGTCAAGCCCAGCGAACGAGTGAAAAACAGTCCCAAGATTCTGGTAGCAGTAGCAACCAAAGGCGGCGGGATTGTCAACCAACACTTCGGTCACGCCAAGGAATTCCAAATCTTTGAAGTGGACGCCAACGAAGCTAAATTTGTCGGCCACCGCAAGATCGACCAATACTGCCAAGGCGGTTACGGCGAAGATGCGACGCTAGAGTACGTCATCAAAGCAATTTCAGATTGTAAAGCAGTTCTGGTTTCCAAAGTCGGCGAATGTCCGAAAGCAGAATTGAGAGAAGCTGGATTGCAAGTTATCGAAGCTTATGACGTGATTGAGAAAGTAGCCCGAGAGTTCTACGACCAAAACGTTGATAAGTTCTAAAGTTAAGGAAGTTCGATCGTGTCTGGTCGATTTCCCAAATGCAAAGCATAAAGTTCACGCTACAGACCGAAGAGATTCAGCAAAAATCAGGGTTGCAAATCTATCCAGAATTGAGGAATTATGTATGAAATTTGATAGTTGAAAACAGCAAGATTTGATAACAGGATTAAACACCTCACGATCGACTGCCAACTATCAACTGTCAACTGTCAACTATCAACTGTTTAACGGAGGTTGCTATGGCTTATACGATTACCGATCGGTGCATTCAATGCCATCAATGCGAATTTGTCTGTCCGGTGGGAGCCATTACCAAAGATGAGCAACAAAGATATCAGATTGATGCTGGACGCTGCAACGATTGTGTGGGTTATCACTCTGTACCTCAATGTTGGGCAGCCTGCCCCACCAACATCGGCTGTATTTCCAACCTGGCAACCCTCCCTCCATCAATTTCTGCGAAGCCTGCCAATGACTACTGGGAAAAATGGTTTGTAACCTACAACAAAATGGTATCCGAACTGAAAACCCAGCAAATTTCAGAGTATTGGCGGGAGTGGTTCGACCAATATTCACAAGCATTATCTCAACAACTGCAAACCCCTACCTCAGTGGGAGTCAACCAATGAGTCAAGTCATTTATCTTGATAACAATGCCACGACCCAGGTCGATCCTGAAGTAGTGGAAGCAATCTTGCCTTACCTCACTCAATACTACGGAAATCCTTCCTCAATGCACACCTTCGGCGGACAGGTAGGAAAAGCATTAAAAACAGCCCGCGTTCAAGTTGCTAATTTGCTGGGTGCTCTAGATTCAGAAATCATTTTCACCAGTTGCGGAACCGAAGGAAATAACACTGCAATTCGCGCCGCGATCGCAGCCCAGCCCGATCGCAAACACCTAGTTACTACCCAAGTAGAACACGCCTGCGTTTTAAACCTGTTCAAACAACTGGAAAAACAAGGCTATACGGTTACTTACCTGTCGGTAGATAGCAAGGGAAAATTAGACATGATGGAATTGGAAGCGGCAATGACGGGCAATACAGCCCTCGTTTCCATCATGTACGCCAACAACGAAACAGGTACAGTCTTCCCGATCGAACAAATCGGACAAACTGTTAAAGAATACGGCGCAACCTTCCATGTCGATGCAGTACAAGTTGCTGGCAAACTGCCGCTAAATATGGCAAACAGCACGATCGACTTAATGACAATTTCGGGACACAAACTGCACGCCCCGAAAGGAGTCGGTGCCCTCTACGTCCGCAAAGGATTCCGCTTCCGCCCCTTGCTAATTGGCGGACACCAAGAAAGAGGACGGCGCGCCGGAACTGAAAATGTCGCAGGCATCATCGGATTGGGCAAAGCTGCCGAATTAGCGCAAGTTCATCTAGCAGATATAGCGCACGAAAAGAAATTGCGCGATCGACTCGAAAAAGGACTGCTAGCAATTTCCGATACCGAAATCAACGGCGATCGTAAAAACCGCCTTCCCAACACCACAAATATCGGCTTCAAATACATCGAAGGCGAAGCCATCCTACTCTCACTCGACAAATTCGGCATCTGCGCATCCTCCGGTTCCGCTTGCACCTCCGGTTCCCTGGAACCCTCCCACGTTTTGCGGGCAATGGGCTTACCCTATACCACCCTGCACGGTTCCATCCGATTCAGCCTATCCCGGCACACCACCGACGCCGAAATCGATCGAGTCCTCGAAGTCATGCCCGGAATAGTCCAACGCCTGCGCGACCTTTCCCCATTCAAAAACGACCAAGCCGAATGGTTGCAAGACCGTCAAGAAGCCGTCGCAGCAGCGAGATAAGGGAAGAGACAGGAAGAAATAAAAAATCCGCGTTCATCAGCGTTAATCCGCCTCAATCTGCGGTTGCAATCATCCGCGTTCATCAGCGTTAATCCGCCTCAATCTGCGGTTGCAAAATCAAACTTTATCCTTCAGGAAAAACCGCCATGTGGGACTACACCGACAAAGTATTAGACCTCTTCTACAACCCTAAAAACCAAGGGGCGATCGAAGAAACCAACGAATCAAATATCGCAGTTGTATTTGGCGAAGTCGGCAGCATAGCTTGCGGAGACGCCCTGAGACTGCACCTCAAAATTGAAGTAGACGATGACAAAATCTTAGATGCTCGCTTTCAAACCTTCGGTTGCACGAGCGCGATCGCCTCTTCTTCCGCCCTCACGGAAATCATCAAAGGACTGACTTTAGATGCAGCCTTAAATGTTAGCAATCGCGATATTGCCGATTACTTGGGCGGATTGCCGGAAGAAAAAATGCACTGTTCTGTAATGGGACAAGAAGCATTAGAAGCAGCGATTTTCAAATACCGCGGCATTGAAGTCGAACATCACGATGAAGATGAAGGCGCACTAATTTGTAGCTGCTACGGCGTGAGCGACAACCGAATCCGCCGCGTGGTAATCGAGAACAATTTAACAACAGTAGAACAAGTAACTAGCTACGTGAAAGCGGGTGGCGGTTGCAGTTCCTGCGCGGCACAAATTGAAGATTTGATTGCTGCAATTAAAGAAGAACAAGAAACCACTGCTGTCAGAGTTGCCGCCGAAATTGCCACAGCTCAAGCACAAAATCGACCTTTAACAACAGTCCAAAAAATCAACTTAATTCAAGCTGTGTTGCAAGATGTACGTCCAATTCTAATTGCAGACGGCGGCGATGTAGAACTCTTCGACGTAGAAGGTGATGTTGTCAAAGTCGTGCTCAAAGGAGCTTGCGGTTCCTGCGAAAGCAGCACGGCGACATTGAAAAACGCGATCGAAGTGCGGTTGCAAGAACGAGTATTACCCAGTCTCGTAGTTCAAGCAGTTTCCTAAACTCTCAAACCTCAACCCTTAAAACCCATGTTGTATCAAATGTACCCGGTTGGGCGATCGCCCCCAAGGTCGATCGAACCCAATCCCGAATCCAGCCCTCCGTAACATCCCGCTAATTTAACGGCTGGTTAATGACCTAGTTAACGACCGAGCAATCTGAGATTTTAGACTTTGACTTCGCATTGTGAATTCTGAATTGCAGTCAAAATTCCCAATCTGAAAAAGGTTTCAAGCCAAAATCTAAAATCCCAAACCGACCAAATCAAACTGACCCCTTATCACTTCTAAAGGAGAATCCTCCCATGACGGACGAAAGCATCAGACAGATAGCATTTTACGGCAAAGGTGGCATTGGTAAATCCACAACTTCGCAAAACACGATCGCAGGTATGGCAGAACTAAACCAGCGCGTCATGATCGTAGGTTGCGACCCGAAAGCAGACTCCACCCGCTTGATGCTGCACAGCAAAGCTCAAACCAGCGTTCTTCAGTTAGCCGCCGAACGGGGTGCTGTTGAAGATGTAGAACTCGAAGACGTGTTAGCACGGGGTTATGGTGACGTTCTGTGCGTAGAATCCGGCGGTCCAGAACCGGGTGTAGGTTGTGCCGGACGGGGCATCATCACAGCTATTAACTTCCTCGAAGAAAATGGCGCTTACGAAGACCTGGATTTCGTTTCTTACGACGTATTGGGCGACGTAGTTTGCGGTGGTTTTGCAATGCCCATCCGGGAAGGCAAAGCTCAAGAAATCTACATCGTCACCTCCGGTGAAATGATGGCAATGTACGCTGCTAACAACATCGCTCGCGGTGTTTTGAAATACGCTCACTCCGGCGGTGTACGTTTGGGCGGCTTGATTTGCAACAGCCGTAAGGTCGATCGAGAACTCGAATTGATCGAAACCTTAGCCAAGCGCCTCAACACCCAGTTACTGCACTTTGTACCTCGCGACAACATCGTTCAACACGCAGAACTGCGCCGCATGACGGTAATTGAGTACGCTCCCGAGAGCCAACAAGCCGAAGAGTACCGCATCCTTGCCAAGAAGATTATTGACAACAAAAACCTCTGCATCCCGACTCCAATCACAATGGACGAACTGGAAGATTTGTTGGTCGAATTCGGTATCTTGGGTGGCGAAGAAGAGTACCAAAAAGCTATCAAAGAAGGCACCAAAGCTCCTGCTGGTATCGCCTAATTAACTCTCTAATGTATTGCAAGGCGATCGTTACTATCGGCCTTGCAATACTCCCTCCCAATTCCCGACCCAGTAACTTTAGATTGGCGATCTTGGATTTTGGATTTTTGATACACAGTCAAGATCGGGAAGCAGAAAGAGTACACAATCTAGTACAAATCTTCTCCCACAAAATCAGCAATAAATCAATCCAAAATCGAAAATCGAAAATCGAAAATCGAAAATCATCTCCATCCTTTATTTAGAGGGGCACAATATGACACCTCCCGAATCCACTACACTCGATACAACGCGGACAAAAGAAGACACGAAAGCCATTATCAAAGAAGTTCTCGAAGCTTATCCCGATAAAGCTGCTAAAAAGCGGGAAAAGCACCTGAACGTTCACACTGAAGGCAAATCAGACTGCGGCGTTAAATCCAACATCAAATCACTTCCTGGCGTAATGACCACCCGTGGCTGTGCCTATGCAGGGGCAAAAGGGGTGGTTTGGGGACCAGTGAAAGACATGATTCACTTGAGCCACGGTCCCGTAGGTTGCGGTTATTATTCCTGGTCCGGTCGCCGCAACTATTACATCGGCACCACAGGTGTAGATACCTTCGGTACGATGCAGTTTACCTCCGACTTCCAAGAACGCGATATCGTGTTCGGCGGTGACAAAAAACTGGCCAAGTTGATTACCGAAATGGACGCATTGTTCCCCTTGGCAAAAGGCATAACAATTGAATCCGAATGCCCGGTCGGTTTGATCGGAGATGACATTGAAGCTGTTGCTAAGAAATCAGCTAAAGAAATCGGCAAAGCTGTAATTCCAGTACGTTGCGAAGGATTCCGGGGCGTTTCTCAATCCCTGGGCCACCACATTGCTAACGATACAGTACGTGACTGGGCGCTGCCGATCGCCGACCAGAAAGCCAAGGACGGAACGCTAAACTTTGAACCGGGTCCCTACGACGTAGCAGTTATCGGTGACTACAACATCGGTGGAGATGCTTGGTCTTCTCGGATTCTGTTAGAAGAAATGGGCTTGCGCGTTGTCACCCAATTCTCTGGAGATGGCACCTGGAATGAAGTATTGTTGACCACTCAGGTCAAACTCAACTTGATTCACTGCTATCGATCGATGAACTACATCTGCCGTCACATGGAAGAAGCTTACGGCATTCCCTGGATGGAATTCAACTTCTTCGGACCGACTCACATTGCTGAATCTTTGAGAGCGATCGCTGCTAAATTTGATGACAAGATCAAAGAAGGTGCAGAGCGCGTCATCGCCAAATATCAACCTCAAAGCGATGCCGTAATTGCTAAGTTCCTCCCCCGCCTCGAAGGAAAAACCGTCATGTTGATGGTTGGCGGTTTGCGTCCCCGTCACGTCATCCCAGCCTTCAAAGATTTGGGCATGCAAATCATCGGTACAGGTTACGAATTCGGTCACAACGACGACTACAAACGCACCGCAGAATACGTCGAAGACGGCACGCTGATTTACGACGACGTTTCCGGTCATGAATTTGAAGAGTTTGCCAAAAAACTCCAACCCGACTTGATTGCTGCTGGCATCAAAGAGAAGTATGTCTTCCAAAAAATGGCACTTCCTTTCCGCCAAATGCACTCTTGGGATTACTCCGGTCCTTACCACGGCTACGATGGTTTCGCCATCTTCGCCCGCGATATGGACTTGGCTTTGAACAGCCCCACCTGGGGATTAGTCAAAGCACCGTGGAAGGCTGCTTAAACAGTTGAAAGGTGACAATTGAGGGCGCTTTGTTTGCGACAGGATTTTCAATCTCGCCCTCAAAAATTTACCCAAAAGTTGATAGTTGAAAGCGCTGCTTTTACGGCGGAGATTCCAACCATACCTTCAAAACTTTCCGCCGATCGACTATCAACTATCAACTGTCAACTGTCAACTGTCAACTATCAACTATCCACCACGCTTCAAATACTGGAGACAAATCATGGCTCAGAACGTAGACAATATTAAGGATCACGTAGACCTCTTCCACCAGCCGGAGTACCAAGAACTGTTTCAGACTAAGAAAGAGTTTGAAGATGGCTGCAGCGCCGAAGAAGTTGCCCGCGTTGCCGAATGGACCAAAAGCTGGGATTACCGAGAGAAAAACTTTGCCCGCGAAGCCCTGACAATTAACCCGGCTAAAGCTTGTCAGCCTTTAGGAGCCATTTTTGCGGCGGCTGGCTTTGAAGGCACTCTACCCTTCGTACACGGTTCTCAAGGTTGCGTTGCTTACTTCCGCACCCACTTAACCCGCCACTTCAAAGAACCTTTTTCTGCAGTATCTTCCTCGATGACTGAGGACGCAGCAGTGTTCGGCGGACTGCAAAACATGATTGACGGCTTGGCCAACTCCTACGCTTTGTACAAGCCCAAAATGATCGCCATGTGCACTACCTGCATGGCAGAAGTAATCGGAGATGACCTGCAAGCTTTCATCAAAACCTCGAAAGATAAGGGATCTATTCCTCAAGAATTCCCCGTTCCCTTCGCCCACACTCCTAGCTTTGTCGGCTCCCACATCACGGGCTATGACAACATGATGAAGGGCATTTTGGTGAACTTGACCGAAGGCAAAAAAGCTGAAACCACCAACGGCAAAATCAACTTCATTCCCGGTTTTGACACCTACGTTGGCAACAACCGCGAACTGAAGCGGATTTTAAATCTGATGGGTGTAGAGCACACCATCTTGGCAGATAACTCCACTGCTTTTGACTCTCCCAACGAAGGCGAGTTCGTCATGTACCAGGGCAACACCACTCTGGAAGAAGGCGCAGATTCGATCAACGCTACGGAAACGATCGCCCTGCAAGCCTACTCTACAGTGAAAACTCGGGAGTACATGGAAAAAGATTGGAAGCAAAAAACTTCTGTCTTGCGTCCTTTCGGCATCAAAGGCACTGATGAGTTCTTGACTGCTTTGGCAGAACGTACCGGCCAACCCATCCCCAGAGAATTGGAAATCGAACGGGGACGCGCTATTGATGCAATGACTGACTCTCAAGCATGGGTTCACGGCAAGAGCATCGCTCTCTACGGCGATCCGGATTTAGTTTACAGCTTGGTCAGCTTCTTGCTGGAATTGGGTGCAGAACCGACTCACATCGTAGTAACGAACAGCAACCCAGTGTTTGAAGCAGAGTTGCAAGCTTTGTTGGATTCCAGCCAGTACGGCAAGAACGGCAAAATCTGGGGCGGTAAAGATTTGTGGCACCTGCGTTCCTTGATGTTCACCGAACCGGTTGACCTGTTAATCGGCAACTCCTACGGTAAGTACCTGTGGCGCGACACCCACACCCCGCTAGCCCGCATCGGCTATCCTATCTTCGATCGCCATCACCTGCATCGCTACAACACCCTCGGCTACACGGGCGTACTTAACTTGCTCAACTGGATCGTCAACACGATTTTGGAAGAGCTCGATCGCAAGACCATCGTTCCCTCGAAAACCGACATCTCCTACGATTTGATTCGCTAAAGGCTTGTAAGGGCGGGTTTGTCCCACACTGCAGATCGCCCTTACAATCCGGGCCGGGGCGGGTTTACAAGATATCTCGTTTTCCTCATAGATATTGGCGAACCCGCCCCTACATCGATCGCAACAGTTTTTAGTGAGGACGAAAGTTCTCTGAGGACTAGGGCGTGTTTTCCAACCCGACGATCCCCCCCAGCCCCCCTTAAAAAGGGGGGAGCAAGAGTCTAAAAGTCCCCCTTTTTAAGGGGGATTTAGGGGGATCTAAATCTCAAAGAGCAGTTTGAAAACACGCCCTGAAGTCCTCACTACGAACCTGAACCCGCCCTATTTCAACCCACATTCCGCTATGGCTACCTTCACCCCTCCCTCGGATCACCTCTGCCCCTCTCCACCTCGCACCCGCCCGCTGCTCGATTCCATCCGCCGTTGGATCGATCGAATCGAAGTTGCTTCCCCCCGTCTGGCTCACTTAATTTGTAAACTAATTCCCTGTACCTGTCCCTTTGAACGCAAGTTCACCATATTTGGATTTAACTTTCACACTCCACCGCTTTGCGAACTCAATCCCTTCTACAACGAGTTTGTCTTTCTGCGGTTTCGCGCCCTCAGCTATCTCTCAGATGTTTGCGGCGAAAACGTTGAGAAATACATCTGTTAGTTGAGAGTTGATAGTTGGTAATTGGGCATTGGTAATTGGTAATTGGTAATTGGTAATTGGTAATTGGTAATTGGGCATTGGTAATTGGTAATTGGTAATTGGTAATTAAGAATTCTCTCCCTCTTCCCTCATCCCTCTTCCCTCATCCCTCTTCCCTCATCCCTCTTCCCTCATCCTTCTTCCCTCATCCTTCTTCCCTCATCCTTCTTCCTTCTTCCTTCTTCCTTCTTCCTTCAAATTATGAAACTCACTCAAGGCAAAATCAACGAACTTCTGAGCGAGTCAGCTTGCGAACACAATCACAAAAAAGAGGGCAAGAAAAATAAATCTTGCACTCAAGTCGCGCAACCCGGTGCCGCTCAAGGAGGCTGTGCCTTTGATGGAGCTTCGATCGCCCTTGTTCCCATTACCGACGCAGCTCACTTGGTACACGGTCCGATCGCCTGTTCTGGCAATTCCTGGAATTCTCGGGGCAGTCAGTCTTCCGGTCCGATGCTCTATAAAATGGGTTTCACTACGGATCTGTCAGAAAATGACATCATCTTTGGCGGCGAAAAGAAGCTGTATCAAGCAATTTTGGAAGTTAAAGAACGTTACGACCCAAAGGCGGTTTTCGTTTATTCTACCTGCGTTACAGCGCTGATTGGTGACGATTTGGATGCGGTCTGTCAGAAGGCTGCTCGGGAAACAGGAGTACCGATCGTACCTGTAAATTCTCCCGGTTTTATCGGCAGCAAAAACCTGGGCAATCGAGTCGGCGGTGAAAGTTTGCTCGAATATGTTGTCGGTACTCGCGAGCCAGAATACACGACGCCTTACGATATCAATCTGATCGGCGAATACAACATTGCTGGCGAATTGTGGGCCGTTTTGCCGCTGTTTGAGAAAGTAGGAATTCGGGTTCTCGCGCAAATTACTGGCGACGGACGTTACGAGGATATTGCTTGCTCTCACCGCGCCAAACTCAATGTGATGATTTGTTCCAAAGCATTGATTAACATGGCGCGCAAAATGGAGGAGCGTTACGGCATTCCTTATATCGAAGAATCTTTCTACGGGGTTGCAGATATGAATCGCTGCTTGCGGAACATTGCCGCGAAAATTGGTGATGATTCTTTGCAACAGCGAGTCGAAGCTTTAATTGCTGAAGAAACGGCAAAACTCGATCGAGATTTGGCTCCCTATCGCGCCAGATTGAAAGGAAAACGAGTAGTGCTGTATACAGGGGGTGTGAAGAGTTGGTCGATCGTTTCGGCTGCTAAAGATTTGGGCATGGAAGTATGCGCAACCAGCACCAAAAAAAGCACCGAAGAAGACAAAGCCCGGATCAAAGAATTGCTCGGTAAAGACGGCATCATGCTGGAAAAAGGCAACGCTCAAGAATTGTTGCGGGTAATCGCTCAAACTAAAGCCGATATGCTGATCGCGGGCGGGCGCAACCAGTATACCGCCCTCAAAGCAAAAATTCCCTTCCTCGACATCAATCAGGAACGCCACCACCCCTATGCAGGCTATTCCGGCATGGTGGAAATGGCGAAAGAACTAGAAGAAGCTTTGTACAGCCCGGTTTGGGCGCAAGTTCGCAAAAGAGCCCCTTGGGACGCGGAGGTAGTCTAGTGGCAACTATTACAATACCCAAAAAGTCGGTGGCGGTGAACCCGCTCAAGCAAAGTCAGCCTCTCGGCGCAGCATTAGCATTTCTCGGTTTGAAGGGCATGATGCCTTTATTCCACGGATCGCAAGGCTGCACTGCATTTGCCAAAGTTATGTTGGTGCGTCACTTCCGAGAAGCGATTCCGCTGTCTACGACGGCGATGAGCGAAGTTAGCACGATTTTAGGTGGCGAGGATAATGTCGAGCAAGCGATTTTAACTTTGGCAGAAAAGTCGAAGCCTTCGATTATCGGGTTGTGTACGACAGCTTTAACCGAGACTCGCGGTGAAGATATGGAAGGCATTTTGCGAACCATTCGCAAGCGGCATCCCGAACTTCACGATTTGCCGATCGTCTTTGTCTCGACACCAGATTATAAGGGTGCTTTGCAAGATGGGTTTGCTGCGGCTGTTGAAAGTATTGTCAAAGAGTTGCCTCGTGTGGGCGAAACGCGGGCCAATCAAATTACGCTGCTGGTGAGTGCGGCTTTTGCGCCGGGAGACGTGCAGGAAATTAAGGAGATTATTGAGGCTTTTGGATTGAGCGCGATCGTCGTTCCCGATTTGTCTCTGTCTCTGGACGGTCACTTGGATGAATCTTACAACACTGTCACCAACGACGGCACAACTTTAGCCGAATTGCGGGAAATTGGGAGCTCAGTTTACACCCTGGCATTGGGGGAAAGTATGCGATCGGCAGCAGTAGCTTTGCAGTCGCAATTTGGCATTCCCTATGAGGTATTTCCGAGTTTGAGCAACCTGGATGCGATCGACAATTTGCTCGAAGGACTGGCAGATTTAAGCGGGTTATCGGTGCCGGATAAATACCGCCGCCAGCGCACTCAATTGCAGGATGCGATGTTGGACACGCACTTTTTCTTCGGGCGGAAACAGGTATCTCTGGCATTGGAACCGGATTTGTTGTGGTCGATCGTTCACTTTTTGCAAAGTATGGGTGCTGATATTCAAGCAGCAGTAACTACAACAAAATCTCCATTGCTCGAAAAATTGCCTGTAGAATCCGTGACGATCGGCGATTTAGAGGACTTTGAAAAGTTAGCTGCGGGTTCCGATTTGCTAATCGGAAATTCCCACACGAGTGCCACTGCCCGCCGCCTCCAAGTTCCCCTATATCGCATGGGATTTCCCATATTCGATCGGCTCGGAAATGGCCAGCGCTGTACAGTTGGCTATCGAGGCATGATGCAATTGCTGTTTGACATCGGCAACTTGTTTTTAGAACAAGAAGAATCAGTTGACAGTTGACAGTTGACAGTTGACAGCTTGCCCGATCGTTTGTCAAAGGGTTGACAGTTGTAAAAGAATCAGGAGGTAAAGATGAAAATAGCTTTCACCACCAGTGACAATATTCACATCGATTCTCACTTTGGTTCGGCTAGAAAGATTGACGTTTATGAAGTCGATGCCGCTCAATACCGCTTCGTTGAAACCATAAAATTTGATGGTAATCTCAACGAAGATGGCAACGAAGATAAGTTGTTGCCTAAGGTTGAAGCGCTGCACGATTGCACGGTTGTCTACGTGTCAACCATCGGCGCTAGCGCCGCCAAAAGACTGATCTCGCACAAAATTACACCCATCAAAACTCAGTCTGAAGAACAATCGATCGCTGAGGTTTTGACGGAACTGGTACGCACTTTGAACGGGAATCCTCCGCCTTGGCTGAGGAAAGCGCTGCACTTGCGCAGTCCCGCTCTCGACGAACTAGAACAAGCTGATGAAATTAAGGAAACAGTAACGGTATGACGATCGCAACAGGAACAACAATCACTCCTTTTCAAAAGGCAATTACCCAACAAATTCGCGCTAACGATCCCTACGGAACCTACCGCAATTGGTCGGACGAACTCTTGCTCAAACCTTTTGTAGTAACTAAAGCGCAAAAACGCGAAATTTCCGTAGATGGCGATGTCGATCCGATTACTAAAGGACGGGTTCTAGCATTTTATCGGGCGATCGCGCACCGCATTGAAGAAGAAACCGGACTGCTTTGTCAAGTGGTAATTGATTTGAGCCATGAAGGTTTCGGTTGGGCTTTGGTATTTTCCGGTCGCCTGTTAGTGGTTTCCAAAACTCTGCGCGACGCTCAACGTTTTGGGTTCGATTCGCTGGAAAAATTAGAGGCGGAAGGCTCGAAAATCGTGGAGTCTGGAATTAGTTTGGGCAAGCGCTTCCCGGAAGTCGGCAAACTGTAAAAATTTATTAGGTTTTGGATTGTGGATTGAAAAACAATTCAAAATCTAAAATATAAAATCATCGCTCCGAGGTTTTATGGCGTCAACAACAACTGCAACTGCAAATATTGAGGAATTAAAAACTCAAATCAAGCGCCTCAATAGCAAAGCAGGACAAATGAAAATGGATCTTCACGATCTGGCTGAAGGGTTGCCGACGGATTATCAAACATTAGTTGAAGTGGCAACTGCAACTTACGAAATTTTTCGGCAGATTGACTCGCTCAAAACTCAAGTCAAGCAATTGGAGAAACAGTCATGAGTGGAACTTTAACTGAATTCAACAAGCTGGTAAACGCTGAAGATTACCTGAAGTTTTTTGAACTCCCCTACGACGTGCAGTTTGTGAATGTAAATCGGCTGCATATTCTGCAAAAGTTCTCATCTTTCATGAAAGCAATTGATGCGGAATCTCCTGACTTGAATGAAGCCGAAAAACTGGAACGCTACAAAGCAGCCTTGCAGCAAGCTTACGACACCTTTACGACCTCTTCGCCTTTAGACGAAAAACTGTTTAAGGTGTTTAAAGACAAAAAATCAAATGTGGTCATGCTATCCGATATTGGTTCGGATTAACATTTTTCACCATTCTCAACAATCTCGTAGGGGCGGGTTCGCGACAGTCTTAAGGTTTGCACAATAAGTTAAATAAACCCGCCCCCACCCCGCCAACAATCCCAATTGACATTGCTGCAAGATCTTAGTTCTGCCTTCACTGTCAAATCGCGCATCAAAACCAAAGAAACCGGGTTTTTATTTAATCTCGGGACTGCGGCGAAGGATGTTCGTAAAAACCCGGTTTCTGCCTCAATTGATTTCTGCTTCCAATCTGAAATCAAATCTGCAATCGCCAATCCTGGCAGCCCAAATTCATTCAAGGTTGATGACACCATGCAAAAGCTTTCTCCTACTGAATTAGAGCGCTATCAACGCCAGATAATGCTGCCCGGATTTGGTGAAGAATCGCAACTGCGGTTAAAAAATTCAACGGTATTGGTTACTGGAGTTGGCGGGCTGGGGGGAACGGCTGCGCTGTATCTCGCCGTAGCAGGAGTCGGACGATTGATTTTGCTGCGCGGTGGCGAATTGCGCCTTGATGACATGAACCGCCAAATTTTGATGACTCATGATTGGGTGGATAAACCGCGAGTTTTCAAGGCAAAAGAAACGCTCGAAGCGATTAATCCCGACGTGCAAATCGAGGCTATTTGCGAGTACGTGACTGCTGAAAATGTTGACGGTTTAGTGCGCCAATCCGATGTTATTCTCGACTGCGCCCACAACTTCATCGAACGGGATTTGTTGAATGCTGCCTGCGTGCACTGGGGTAAGCCGATGGTAGAAGCTGCCATGAATGATATGGAAGCATATCTAACGACGATCGTCCCCGGTTTAACTCCTTGCCTGTCTTGCATCTTCCCAGAAAAACCGGATTGGGACAAGCGCGGTTTTGGCGTATTGGGGGCTGTTTCGGGGACGCTGGCTTGTCTGACGGCTTTGGAAGCTATCAAACTCATCACGGGTTTGGGGACGCCGCTGCTGTCTCAAATGCTGACGATGGATTTAAGTCGTGCCGAGTTTGCGAAACGCCGCCCTTACCACGATCCAAATTGTCCGGTTTGCGGCGAAAAGAGCCGGCGGTTAAACGCCGCCATCCCGCAGGAGGAACCATGCTTTTCTGGCTCTTAACTCTAGCAATTGCGGTTTGCGCTATCTATATCAGTCACAAGTTGATGGATGAAGAAACGCGCTTTCCCCTGAAGTTAATTGGGCTGTTCGGCTTGTTTTTGAGTCTGGTGTATTCTCACTGGTTAATTCAATTGTCGATCGTCCTAGCAATTATCGTAACTCCAGTGCGCGATCGACAGCATTATTACCTGCGACGAGTTCCTTGTTCTCCGAGTTGCATCGCTCGATTTAATTGTCCCGATACTTGTTTGTAATTTCGATCTAGATGCACTCAAAGTCCCCCTTCTTAAGGGGAATTTAGGGGGATCGAAACTCTGAAACAAACGAGGAATGCAGATAGCACTCAAAGATCCCCCTTCTTAACGGGGATTTACGGGGATCGAAACTCCGAAATCAGAGGGGAACAGTC